>JAFGQK010000171.1 GCA_016935735.1 Spirochaetales bacterium
AAAAAAGGCGCCGACCGGATTCGAACCGGTGCATAAAGGTTTTGCAGACCTCTCCCTTAGCCACTTGGGTACGGCGCCACAATTGTATTTTATAATGTACCATAAATAAAACCCGGTGTCCACACTTAATTAAAATATTTTACCGGCTTTAAAAAAAAATTTTAAGAAAAACATACCAAAAGGAATACAGACATACGGCAAAACAACAATATCATTAATAGTGAAAACCTGATCAGGGAAGGAGAGAAATATATGTATTTCTTACATTTCAGGAGGTTTATAGACCCAAAAAAAAAATTCTTGACAGGACAACCATGATCAGATATACTGGGTGCAGATGTAATAATGTAAGGGGTAAAAATGTTATTTAAAAAACGTACAAACAAAAACAATTCATCCAAAGATGAGAAATTAAACAGGCGTGAATTTATTGAAACAACCGGGAAAGTAGTACTCCCTGCATTGGCTGTACTGGGATTATCCGTTTCCGGTTGTGAACCATTCCCACATGGATGCAGGAAAACATGCTCTGCCTCCTGTGCAGATAATTGCGATACCACCTGTACAGTAGAATGCGGGAAATCCTGCACACTTAACTGTTCAGAAACCTGTGCAGATGA
This sequence comes from Spirochaetales bacterium, assembly GCA_016935735.1. GTDB lineage: Bacteria > Spirochaetota > Spirochaetia > SZUA-6 > JAFGRV01 > JAFGRV01. The sequence goes on from JAFGQK010000171.1 coordinate 621, forward strand.
CTGCACCGGCACCTGTTCGGCGGAATGTGCAAGTGGTTGTGAAACCACCTGTATTGATATATGTAAGGATGATTGTTCAAGCAGTTGTACTGCCACATGCGGATTTACCTGTGTAGATACCTGTAAGGTGGAATGCAGTTCATGTACAGCAGGATGCACATTAGACTGTACCGGCACCTGTAAAGAAACCTGTAGGAATGGGTGTCCACAGACCTGTTACCGTATGTGCGGGGTAGGCTGTGAAAATTATTGTGTTGACGGCTGTTATCAGAGCTGCAAAGTAAGCTGCAGCAGCAGCAATACAGGGTAGAACCTGCCCGCGTTTTTACATAAGGCGGTTTAATCCATACCATCTTCTTTTGGTGCAAAATGAGAGAATTCCATGGCAAATGTTGCACGTCCCTGTGTAATACTTCGCAAGGTAGTGGAATAACCAAACATCTTTGCAAGAGGCACACCTGCCCGGATATGTTCTATAGTGATTCTGCTTTCGTGGCTGATAATCGTCCCCCCCCTGGAATTAAGATTTCCAATCACATCACCGACAAATTCACCCGGCGTCATAACATCAACAGTCATGATCGGTTCAAGAAGAAGTGGTTTGGCTTTACGGCACGCTGCATCAAATCCAAGTGAACCGGCAGCTTCATAAGCAAAAAGCGTGGATGTTGCCGGGGTAAACCTGGCATCAAGAAAGGTAACACCAATATCAATTGTCTGATACCCGAACATAATCCCGGATGAAAAAGCACTGGTTATCCCCCTTTTTACGGCATCTATATACTCAAGCGGGAGAATATCCTTATTCACCTCACATAGAAAGGTATTTCCTGAACCCCTTGGAAGAGGATATACTTTAAGAATTATTTCTGCGCTGTTTTCCTTTCCACCGATCGTCTTATGATACTTTTCCGTATGTGTTACCGTCTTTGATATCGATTCCCTGTAGGAAACCTGGGGTTTACCAACCCGTGCTTCCACTTTAAAATCCTTGATCACCCTTGTTACAAGCACTTCAAGATGAAGTTCCCCCATACCACTTATTAAAAGCTGGCCTGTTTCCTCATTCTCTTTTATTAAAAAGGTCGGGTCCTCCCGTTCAAGAATCGCAAGAACATCCTGCAATTTTTTCCGTTCAGAAAGGGTTTTTGGCTCAATGGCAACAGAAATGACCGGTTCCGGGAAATGCATCTTTTCAAGAAGAATCGGAAAACTCTCTGTGCCGATGGTGTCACCTGTTTGGCAGAGTTTGAATCCGATTACCGCAGCAATATCGCCTGCAGAAACAGTATCAATCTGTTCGGATTTATTTGAATGCAGTCTTAAAAGTCTGTTTATTCTTTCTTTTTTTTTCTTACTGATATTATAAACAGCAACACCTTTTCTTATTGTTCCTGAATAGAGCCGGATAAAGGTAATACTCCCCGCTTCCCTGTCTGACTGTATTTTAAAAACAAGAGCTAAAGGAGGCCCATTTGTTTTACATGGTACATCTGTTTCTTTTTCATTCTTTACATGGTGACCTCTAATCGGGGGCATTTCGTCCGGTGCAGGAAGGTAATCGATAACCCCATCAAGAAGTGGTTGTACGCCCATATTCCTGAGTGAGGCACCGCAAAAGACAGGAATAATTGCCTGATCCAATACCCCCTTTCTTATGGTTTGTTTAATAAGTGTTTCCTGGATTTCTTTTCCTTCCAGGAAAAGTTCAGTGAGATTATCTGAATAAGGGGAAATTGCATCGATCATTTTCTCCCGCCATTCATTCGCCTCATGGATACGGGATGGATCAATTTCAGAATAAATCATGGTAACGCCATTATCTTCCTGTTTCCACTGTATTTCTTTCATACGAATCAGATCTATCACCCCTTCAAACCGGGATTCTTTCCCAATTGGTATGAAAACCGGTACAGGGTGAGTCCCGAGTTTTATTTCCATCTCGTTTAAAACCTGGAAAAAATTTGCACCAATTCTGTCCATTTTATTTATATAAGCTATTCTAGGAATATGGTACACATCTGCCTGGTGCCACACTGTTTCTGATTGCGGTTCAACTCCACCGACAGCACAGAATATGGCAATAGCGCTGTCAAGCACCCGTAAAGCCCTCTCGACTTCAGCGGTAAAATCGACATGACCAGGTGTATCAATGATATTTATCTGGTGATCTCTATAGTAACAGGTTGTGGCAGCAGATGTTATGGTTATCCCTCTTTCCTGTTCCTGTTCCATCCAGTCCATAATTGCTTCACCATCATCAACCTCACCGATCTTGTATGTTTTACCCGTATAGTAGAGGATTCTCTCTGTTGTTGTTGTCTTTCCGGCATCGATGTGAGCCATGATGCCGATATTTCTGATCCTGTTTAATTCTATCATACAAGTCTTAGCCTTAAGTTCTTCATTTCATTCCCTCACATAACTAAAAAAACCAGTAAAAATACTATCATAAACCTTTATGAAAGGGAAGGGAATATAAAAAAAATCATCAGAACACCAGGGGTATTTCCCCGGGAATTCTCCCCTGAAGAGAGTTGAAATGCAGGCTCCCGGATATATTTTCCTGTTTTGTCAATGTATCTGTATTTTTCTTTTATATACACAACAGCAAGACCTTTGTATATAATTAAAAAAGAAAAGCCATTAGTGTCAGGAAAGTAAACCGGTAAACCATTGATTGTGAAAAGAGTCTATTTTCAATTTCTTAAAAATAGTAAAAAGAACGGATGCAATAGCGAGATATATATCTGAAAATCCGCCGGAAATGAAATTATGGCTTGCCGGCGAGAAGAAGATGGGCTGGACGGTCACTAATACCGAGTACAGGGAATTTACCTGGTACGGGTACGGTCGAGATTCACGATAGCGGTACAACAGCGACCTTCTCGTATGATGCAAGGGGAAACCGGGTAACGAAATCGGTGAATGGGATTACCACATATTACTTTTTCGGTAATTATGAAGAAGCAGTTGCCGGTGGGGAAACAAAGGTAGTCAAGTATTATTTTGGTCCAAATGGCCGGATTGCCCAGAGGACTAAAGCCGGCACGGAAGAGGAAATCATATATTTGCACACCGATCACCTTGGGTCAGCTGTGCGTATGACTGATATGGCAGGCAATCCTGTCCAGAGTATCGTTTACGACCCGTTCGGGAAGACGGTGTATTCAGCAGGTTCCGGGAGTCCGGCATACCAGTTTACTGACCAGCTTTTTGATGCAGAAATTGGGCTTTACTATTACGAGGCGAGGTATTACGACCCGGAGATGGGGAGATTCATCCAGGCTGATACGGTGTTGGACGGACTCAATAGATATGCGTATTGCCGGAACAGCCCTGTCATGTACATCGACCCAACCGGTTGCACGACAAATGCAAAAGATTATCATGACTCCTCATGGGGATACCACATGAATTATGGAGATACCATAACATGCTCATACACCGGTGATGATGGAAACTACTATACAGATACAACAATAGTAGGCAATTCTTATGGTGATGGCATGTATGGCCCCGGCGGTTTTGAGACAGAAACAAGAAGGGAATTTTCTTTTAAACCTGATATCCCGGATGTAAGCAGCCTGAACCGGCCGCAGGACCCTGAAAATAATGGCGAACTTCCGCCATTACCCGGACAGGAATTGCCTGCTCCAAAGTTTGTTCCCGATGTAACCGGAATAATTACTAATTCCATGTTTATTGCCGTAGCAGATCATTTCCCGGTAATTGAACATATAATTATTACTCTCTATCTTTTTTGTAATAAATATATTATCAAAAAACACAAAAAAAGACAAGAAAAAAGTTACATGACACTTGACATCAGGCCGGATAGGGATTAATATTATTAATAGATTGTAGCATAAGGAAAAAAAGGCCAAAAATATTGGTTTGTTTTTGGCTCTTATTATACCTCCTTTCTCAAACCAATATAAAAAGTTTTACGAAAGGCCTTTGTTGTTCAGCCTTTCATCCTTTACGCAGTCACTGCGTTAAAAATACAGTGATAAGGATGGAAGGCTTTTTTAATCAAAAACCAGGACAAAGACAAACAAAATCATTCAAATTTCAATCTTTTTTTTGACATTCCGGGGTATGTTCCATTATGCTATTATATAATGATTTGTGGTAAATCTACATCCGTCTATTGCGGGTGTAAATCCTTAATTAATATGGAGGAAAACAAATGCAGGTAAAAAGGAGTTTAATAACCAGTACAGGCATTATAATACGACTATAACAAGAAGGGGGGAATTGTCATAAAAGGAATTGCATACTATATTGATGTTGCATCAATTCCATACCCTGTTGGGGTAGTTATCAAGGAAGTGAGTAAAAAGTAGATAAAACAAGGAGCAGAAGATGAAAAAGATCGGTATAATCGGTTTCGGCAATATGGGAGGTGCCATTGCCGCCGGTTTAGCGAAGGCAGGAAATTTTGATATTCAGATTACAGAGAAAATACCGGAAAAAGCAGTAAAGGCAGAGCAATCATATGGCCTTAACGTTGTTCAACTGGACGAACTCATAACATCGTCGGATATTATCGTTCTAGCAGTAAAACCCCAGGGACTCTCTTTGCTTTTCAAAGATATCGCATCCATGACAAAGGACAAAAAAATTATCAGTATCGTTGCCGGGAAAACAATAAACCTTTTTAAAGACCATCTCCATACAGAACAGGTGGCCCGTTTTATGCCCAATCTTGCTGCTTCCGAGGGCAAAGCCTTTGTTGGTGTATCCTTTGGCGGGCAGGCAGATAACGAGTTTAAAACCGACTGCCTGGCTATAGCGCAGGCAATCGGCACTCCTTTAGAGTTTCCTGAATCACTCATGCCCGCAGTTACCGGACTTTCCGGGTCGGGGATAGCATTTGTATTTGCATTCATCCATGCAATGGCCCTGGGTGGGGTATCCTGCGGGATTGCGTACCCGGATTCCCTTATGATTACATTAAAAACAATCGGGGGTGCTTTAGCCGTTCTGGAAAAAACAAAGGAAAATCCGGTAAGTATGTTGAGTAAAGTGATTTCCCCCGCAGGAACCACCATCCGGGGTATCACTGCCCTGGAAAAAGAGGGCTTTACCTACTCTGTTATCAAAGCAGTAGAAAATGCAACAGCAAGGGCACAGGAGTTTGAAGGATAATTGTTGTTAGAATTCCAGAATTCCTTTATTCAACGATGCTTTCAGTTCTTCAGATAATTCCCCATTTTCAAAAAGGCATGTACCGCAGCGTGTTAAATAATCAAGATAATTGTTCCTCGCATCAGTCTGGCTGTTATCGAATTGGGTTAATACTTTTCCATTTGTCGTGTAAAATTCTCCGATAAGCTTTGCCTGTAATATTTTTGTCACATTCTTTATCCAGAGTGAAATTACATCGAATTGGGACCGGTATGGAAAACCGCAATTGGAGACCATTATAAATGATGCTGCTTCTTTATTGCTGGAATCCCTGCTTTTATGAGGATCACCTCCCATTGCTGTTAATCTATCAAAGAATACCTTTAGCGTACCCGATATATTATTAAAATAAAGCGGTGTGGCTAAAATAATAATGGTACTCTCTTTAATTACCTTTATGATCTCTGCCATATCGTCTTTGATGACGCATTTTCCAGGGGTCTTGAACCAGCAGGAATAACAACCGGTACAATAATTTATCTTTTTTTCAGATAGAAAAATGTTTTTAATGGCTGAAGTAGCTGACTCAAAACCTTTTAGAATAGCCCGGGTCATAACATGTGAATTGCTTTTTAAACCTTTTGGACTTCCATTGATGCATACAATATTCATCTCATTCTCCTTTTCTTTTAATAATATCATTCACAGCTGTTCTAAATTTAACCGGGAAATGAATATATTCAAGACATAAAAGAAAATTTTTTAATCCGTAAAATCGGTCCGGGCAGAATCGGGCGGTTACCCGCCCGAAGCCCCCACAGATCCGTACGAGCCCGATTAAGGCATACGGTTCCTCAAGTCATAGTTTCGCTACACAAAGGAGTGTTTAATATATGGCCTTGGTAGTGTCCTCTGTCCACTCTGGATGAATGCATCCTTAAACTCATAATACCCCCATCCGAGGGTGGCAATTGCATATACCTGCGGCTGGCCGAATTTTACATGGTCGCCACAGTCATGAAATCCACCGCTCACATCGATAGTGCCGCTGCCCGAGGGATGGACATGCACTGCATCCCAGATATGGCAATTGCCCCGCCAGTCCAGCCGGCTGGCTTCCCGTGCGTCCGGACCGCACATATTGGCATCGTAGAAATAGATTGCTTTCTGTAAAGCTTCTGCCCAGTTCACATCAAAGGTATATGCAGGAAAAGAAAATAAAAGCAGGCCAAGACCAGAGAAGAGAAAAAAAACCTTTTTCATTATTCCGGTTCTCCTTTTGTTTTTTTAACAATAAAAAAATTATATTCCCTGTTTTATTATATCACACTGAATTTACAGGATAAAATAGGAAATTCCCTTATTAATAGGTCGTCGATTTAGCTGATTAATCCATAATGCTGGCGACACCCACAACTCAATTAACAAGCTGTCCAGGTACTTATTATCTATAATTACTTTTGTCCACTTTAAGAAAAAGAAAAGCACGACAGCAGAAAAGAAAGATAGTTGAACCTCGGTTATTTGGATTTTAATTTGTTTTCACTATAATCTTTAAAAAATACCAGAATACGGCTTTTCGTTTCATTATCAATATTACAGAACTTAATTCCTGTTTTAAATATCCCCGGTTTGATTTCATGACACCATATTACTTTTCCATAAACATGGAGTTTTTCATTCTCCGGCAGTGTCAGGATAAGTAAAATCATACTTTCTTTTTTAAATTTCTGTTCTGTAATAATACACATCCCTTTTGCATTATAATCCTTTACAATACTACTGATTGGGGATGCATAGTTTATACTGATATTAATTTCGGTGCGGAAATCATCCCTTCTGTCTGTTTTTCCCTTTATTTGTTCATATACATATTCCCTGATTTTTTGTTGATCCATTATACTGATTGATGTGAACTTGAGTCCGCACTCATAGACATCCGGCTTAATTGAATGGCACCTGACAACTTTCCCAATCAAATTAATACTCCCTTTACTGGAGAGATTGAATTTAAGGATTAAGGGCATTCCTTTGGTTAATACTGTTTGAGTAATCATACAAATGCCGCTTTCACTTATATTTTTTGCCCTGGCTTTAATGTCGCTGTAATAATCAATCTCGGCGAGCAATTGGGCACGTTTATAATCCCTATTTTCTATCATCGTTTTACTACCTTTTTTATTTATGTTTTGCTTCATTAATAAAATACAATGAAAATTCCAAAAAGTGTATAAAATTCCACTTTTTTCCCGGATATTCAACAATTAATGAAAGAAAGGGAATATTCGTTGTCCTCGCCCTGAGTGTGATGAAATTACAGGTCATAGAGTATTTCCTGCTTTTCTTGTTTTGTGTTGTGGGCATAGCCAACGCTATGTTCCTCCTGTAATTTTAATTTTGAATTGCCGTTATGTAATGGATAATCTTGTATTTTCTTCCTCTATTTATTATAGTAAAAATATGTCTGCAATAAAAGTAAAACTTTCCTACAAAGATTTGCTTCTATTTCCCGATAACGGGAAAAAAAACGAACTTATTGACGGAGATCATTATATGAAGGCCGCTCCTTCTGTACAACATCAGGCAATAGTAAGAAATATTCTCTACCTTTTTGAGAGATACTTTAGAAACACAAAAGAAGGGATTATTTTCTGTTCGCCGCTTGATGTCTATCTTTCTGATTATGATATCGTTGAACCCGATCTTGTTATTGTCTGCCAGCAAAACAGCTCTATTATTGAAGATAAATATATCAAAGGATCCCCGGATATTGTTGTAGAAATTCTGTCTCCTTCGACAATGGAAATTGATCAATCTCTGAAAAAACATCTTTATGAAAAATATGGTATAAAAGAATACTGGATCGTGAATCCGTTCATTACTGAAATCAAACAGTATATAATAAAAGGAACAGCATATGTTCTGTCCAACTCTTCTGGAGAATCTATTACTTCCTCCCTGTTCCCTGAACTTAAAATTAACCTGGATGATGTGTTTTACCGTAATTAATTCCGGTTAAAATTGGAATTTGGGCACACATCATAATTGTGATTTCAAGAAGCTAAACGATGATTCCCAGACACACCGTTTCTAAAAATCATGGAACCTATTGCTCAATCTCTCACGATTTACCAGGGTACGGATATACTGTCAAGGCCAAAATCATCTAGATCCTCCAGTGGTGCAAATAATGCAAGAATATCACGATTACGCATGATTCTTCTTCCGTTTTCACTTAAAAGATCGCCATGACCGATATATCCCAGGTTGCTATCTTTAAAACTGGTTGCTGTTGAAAACCAGACTTCACCATTTGAAAGAATATGCACTGCATCAATGTCAATAGAACGGTCCGTGGATACAGATACAGGATTGAAATTGAGGAACAGCTCTTTATTTGTTCTGTATATTGTCCCATCGGTGGCAAGAAGATCACCTGGCGAAATATACACACCAAGTTTCTCGGAAAAGAACCCTTCTTTTGTGGAAAAAACAACAATCCTTTTTAACGGGGAAATTGCACTCTCTTCTCCTGTATCAGGACCAATGGCACTCTTTATAACAATAGCTAATGCGTCCAGACCCATATCAGGAATCGGCGGCATTGGACTAAAGGGGGCAATAAGTTCATGATTACGTTTTAAAACCTGGCCAAGATTACTTAAAATATCACCCTGGCCGGGATCTTCTTCTGCCAGGATATCGATATCTGTAGAAAAGAGCACAAATGGTTTTAATGCTGACCCATCCGGGGAAGGAACAGGAAAAGGTCCGATAACAGCATCAAGACCAACCTTCTGTTCAGCAAATGTCGGGTAAAGATTAAATTCCCTGATAAGATCGGAATTCGTACATAAAATTCTCCCTTCTGCGGAAAGAAGGTCCCCATTATTCACCTGCCTGCCAAGAGTACCGGAAGTAAATGAATGGCTGGTGGAAAACGAAAAAGAAGGGACAGGCACTGCCACCAGGTGAATGATATACTGCGGGGAATTGGTTTCCGAACTGTTGTCTTTATTATTTATAATAATATCAATCCAGGGAAACTCAATATCTTCCGGCACAGAAACCAGACCCGAATCAAATTTTAGTGCAGCATTGCCTCCTATACAAAGCGATAAGGTCATACGCTGCTTTTGAGGATCCTGCGAAGCATCACTCAGAATATAAAGGCCATTCCCGTCTTTTCCGCTTAAGTCCTCTGCGCCATTAAAAGGCATAAATTCAAGTCTGTTGACCTTAAAAGCCTTAAATCCCGAAGTGGAAGAGGGGGCTCCGGTTAAAAGAAAGGAACCCTTGATTGACTGCCGGTATGGGGGTCTCGGTTCATAAGGATACATTGCAGTAATGGTACTTCCTTCTACCAGGCAATAAGTGACTGTATCAACACTCTCGTCAGCGGCCAGGGAATTCGAAAGCTCTACTGATGTACCGGAATCTGTTTCAAGCACAGGGGTTTTCAAAAGGACAAATGAAAGATTAAAGCCCTGCGGACGTAATACAGTATCATCTGCTTCTATATTATTTTGCATAAAAGTACCCGAAATAATATCAGGCACCGGTGAGATAACCCATGACCATACAACCTTTTGATTGACAGGGCCCGAGATAATGCTTATCCAGTAACGTTTACCGGGTTCAGGAATAAAAGGCCGGGGAAATCTGATATTGTAAGAAAAAACATGATTATATGACCATGTACCGGTAGTACCATCTTCTGAAATAATTTCTTTTACTACTGAGCCAAAGAACTGCTGGTTATAGTTCTGTGTCTTGTATTCATAGATCAACTTACCAGGTCCCGGCTTATTACCCGATATAACAGGTGCGGTATCATAAATGCATACCCGGATGTATTCAGGTTGAGGCGGCCTGATTTCTGCATTCTGCATATCGGCGATCTCTGTTTTCCAGCCGGGATAGGTCCCCCAGAATTGCAGTTTCCCCAGATTTACTTTTGTATTAAGGGAAAAAACGAAATCATCGGCCGGGGCAGGGGTATTGATAGTATCCATGGAAGGTAAAGCATTACCGTCTGCCATGTTTGGCGGCTGGGAAAACCATGCAGAAGGATCTCCCCAGCGGTCCATGATGGTAAGGATATAATCCCTGTCAAGGGCCTGGTAAGGTTTACTGTGGTAATCCCCGCTTACCACCCAGCAGAGAGCGGATGTTTCCGTATCAGGATCAAGGGAAAGAGAAAAGGGTGCAGGATCATGATCCAGGAAAACCCCTTTGGGCAGATACCTTCCCGGCAGGAGTGTCTTCATATGGGCAGTCATCTTTGGCGAGTAAATCGGTTGTCCCTTCCAGCAGCCCATGGGATAGAAAAAAACCATTTCATCTTTCCTGTAAATAAGACCGTGCTTATACTTTGCAGTGAGCTTGAACTCATCCGGAACCGGCGCTATTGTCCATTCAAGCTGCGGTATCTGCGGCCATTCAGGGAGTACAGTCTTATAAACCATATCACTCCAGGTCCATTCAAGAGGATTTCCATCGAGTGCAATGCTGATATCATACGATTTGGGCGGCACCGGATCTAAAATAAATACTTTTTCATATTCAAGGTTCCTCATCGGGTACAGACCATAAACAGATGCTTCGAGGGTATTGGCATAGTGAGGAACGATATCCGGCTTTTCATTAATACTTATCGAAATCCATTCCTCCGGCATTAGTAACGTGGGAACCGGGATAGGATTTGCGATAATTCCCGGCAAGCAAAAGCATAATAATAGTATTATTATTGCAGTACAGGATATTCTTTTTCTCATCAGTTTCCTCCTATTCATCAATCATACTGTCAAGAAGAAGTCTCATCACTTTAAATGGCGATACGACTCCAATCTTGTTTTTTTCACCGTAGCATATTATTTTTCCATTCAATTCAGGCCACCACATGCCTTTTTCAACCCGTGTGCCGTGTTTTGAAACAAGTATATATGCCGTGGGATGGACAAATTTCGCACCTGGCAAAAGATCCACCCAGATAAGCAGGGTATTCGGATATACTTTAAGCTGATCACCCGACAGCCCGTCTACAAGTTTATCTCGCAAGGTCAATTCATGAGGGTAAATATAAATATCAATCCAGTCTACTAATCCGGAAGCATCATCAGATTCAAGAGAACAGGGAGAAAGGAAAGCATATTTGCTTATTTCGTTCATAAGGATCGTTTTCCCATTCAGAACAGGCCAGAATTTACCTTTTTCAATTCTTATACCGCCAGAGGATATAAGAATATAGCAGGTGGGATGGGCAAAATCCATTTCTGGTTCAATATCCACCCATACAAGTACGGTTTTCCCGGTTATTTTTATGGCCGGGCCACCCTGACCATCCTGCAGGAGATCCATGGGTTCGAGTTCATGGGGATAAAAAAAGACATTACTGTAATCCTCATAACCTATCTGGGAAAAAGCAGACATCATTACAATACACAACAATCCGATAAGAAAGAATACACATCTGGGATAGTTCATTTTTTTCCTCCTCTAAAATATAAAATAATTTTTGAAAAAAATATTTTACCATACATTATCGGATAAGTCAATAAGTTTTTGACTGTATGACTGTATTTCATTTTCACCTTATTAAACCTCGCCCATAATCTTATTCAATTCATTGCTTAATTCCTCTGGATGGCTAAGCATCACCATATGGTCGCTTTTTATTTCAATCATATTTTTTATTCCTAAATTCTTCATCATATTTCTTTGCTTTTTGACACTTATTGTTTTATCCTCTATCAATACAATATATGTTTGAGGTATTATGGTGGGGAAATTATCCCAATTATATTTTTCAAATGCCAGACATAACGGTTCTGATAATAATTCCTGCTTAAGAATATACTGTATCGTTTCTTCAGAAGCTGTATTACAGAAAATCTTTCGATTTAGTTTTTCCATTTTTGCTGCCGGAGTTGAATCGTTTTTACTTGAATTTGGATCACTTTTGAATTGATGAATTTCATTATGAATGGCAAAGAATCCAAAGCGGATTTATGATTCTTCGGTATATTCCCGGAAATATATATTATCTGGCATACTTTTTCCGGGATTTTCTCTGCAACTGCCGCAGCCAGTGCACCGGCACCTGAATGACCGACAATGATAATTTTATTACATCCTGTTTGATTTATTAATTCTATACAATAATTGATACAATCATTAATTGATGATGATCTGTCTCAATAATGTAGTTCATAGTTATATCTTTTTACTTCATTTGTATGACCCAACTTACCATAGAGATGAATTGTTTTTTCATTTCCTCCGGTAATATATGCTGTCTGTATACTGTCATTATACAATCGATTCATACATGCCTTTAGGATCATCTGTGCATAACCTTTATTATAATAATCACTATGGGTGCAAACCCGCTCTATTTCGCCGGTATTATTATCCTGGTCAATAAATACCTCACATCCGGAAATATGGATTCTCTTATCATTAACCAGTACAAAATCATATTTTGCATCATAGAGAGAGCTTTTTCTGCAATACTCCCTTATCATTTGATCCAGCTCTTTACCATGATTCCTGGGCCAGGCATTTAACCGGAGATTTGCCTGCTCGCTGTAGTTTTTATTTTCCGCCATGCTTTGGAAGGAAACGCTTTTATCCGGAATAACATAATCTTTAAATAAAGCCGTATCAAATACCCTGGTAATTTCCATTTGCTTCGTTCTTTTAAATCCTTTTTCTTCAAGAATTGAAATGTAGTAATCCTGATTTTCAACAGCTTGGGTAACCAGGGTATTATAATGATTCTGCCACCTGATTTTATACCAATCTATTATTTCAGCATAGAGATTTTCCCATGAATCCTTTACAAATGCAAAAAAAGAATTATCAAAATATTCTGACAGAATAAATCCGGTTATCTCGTTCTGTTGATTAAACCATAAATGGCAATTATCGCTGAAATTCTTAGGAAAATATTTTTTCATGTTGACTAAATTATATTTCCAATCCACTATCCGGCCGATATGCCATACAAAAAAATGCTTTTTAATTGAATTATCCCGGATAATAAATTTACACATTTTATCAAAATCATCACTTTCAAAGATAAAATCCCTGTTATATAATTCCCTGGAATTGTTGTTGTTCATCATTATATCACCAGATAAATGGTATAAGTCTATACCTGACTTCTTTCATAACGTATTGGTCCTTTAAAGTATAAAATTATCATAATATTAAATACATTGCAATATTCTTTAGTAAAAGGGGTGCGATTTCGCAAACTGCTATTATCGACAGATAATGCATCAAAACGATAAATCTATAAAGCAGGAAGATAACCGGATAAAGGTGACTATTTCGTATTTATTAATAAAGGTGATGTATACGAAAGAGATGAAAACTCTTTGTGTCCCCGGTTTTAGAGCCCCCCTTTGGTTCAATTCCATAAAACTGAATAATTATAAAAAATTTAGAGAAAAAAAATTAAAAAAATGAATGCAGCAGGTAACTTTACATAGTTAATAATATAGAGATTAAGAGAAAGTGAGAATGCTCTCATTTTAAAATGTAAGCATTTCATGTAAGAAAAGGAGTAGAATATGGATAAAAAAGAACCCCTGATAACCACTTTCCATTTTAAGATGGATATTCAGATGATGGATGAGTTGACTGATCTTTCATTATTTCAGAAGACGCAAAACCTGTCTGAAACAATATGCAGAATTTTGATGCAGTTGTTTCCTCTTATTGAAAAAAAGGATATGGAAGGTGTACAGCATCTTAGTGAATACAAGCTGATAAATGAAGATACGAATGTAAAAAGGAAGCATATTATTATTCATATACCGGATTTTCTATACAGGCGCCTAAAGTGTTTGCATGATGTATTAAATTATTATAGCATGGCGCAATTAGTGCGGGATTTACTTTTGTGGTTTTTGGATTTGGTGAGGAGGTTCGGTGACGGATATGGAGAAGAACTGATGAAAATAATAAATGAGTGGGTAAAAATCAGTAGTAATACCCGGTTTTTAACAAAATACATACATCAATTGCTTGCATTCAAGAATAAAATAATGAGGATTATAAGAATTTTCAACATATACACGCTTCATTTTACTCCCTATAGAGTTTTCCGGTTATAAATCTTACAAAAACCAGCCCCCAAATAGCAGCCAAAGTAATTAAATCGATATCGAAATTTTTCATACTGAACAATATCTGACAATCCAAATCAAGAAAAGCAAGAAATGTGTTACCCAGAGTAATTCTTACCCTCCATTTTAATAATATATCACTATAACATCATTTTCCTGAAGTCTATATATATTGTCCATACTCGTTATGGGATTACCAACCAGGCTTACGAATTTCAGTTCATCAAGTTTTGTTAAAACTGTAATATCTTCAATCTGGTTGTGATCCAGATAAAGTGTTTCAAGATTATTCAGTCCGGCCAATGGGTCTATATCATCAATATAATTATTCGAAAGATCAAGTTCCTCAAGTTGATCCAGCGAATTGATTTCATATATATTCTCGATTTTATTATTGGACAGATCAAGACTGGTAATACCTGTACAATACTGTAAACCTTCCAGATCAGACAAATCCGAATAGCTAAGTATGAGCTCTCCTTTTATTTGTGAAAGATCAACAGACTCAAGAAATTTTGATGAATTACCCAGGAACATAACTGAAAGGATCGTTATAATGTTATTTTCGATTTCCGATTCATGAAGCACTGAATCGGAAAATAGATCTGCTTCATCATTTTCATTTTCAAAAACATACCATTCATCATGATTAAATACCTGTTCCTTTAACCTGTTCATACCTTTCGGTACTTCTATTGAGACGAAACGAAAATAAAAATCTATGGTTTTAAAATCACCATTATGAACTGCATTATGAAAACGAAGAAGATGGGATTTATAACTATCCGGATGGAATAATTTAATTAAGGAATAAAACAGCTTTTTACTGTTTCTACGATCATCTTGATTTTTCTCAGGAAATAATTGATTATCTATATCCTGTAAATAAAAATATTTTTTTGTTTTATAAATATCAATAAGTTCCTGTGATTTTTTCCGGAAGAAATCGTCATTAAGCTTTTCTTTTATGAGTACTATCCGCTTTTGCATAAAAACTCCTGTATAAAAGACATACTCTTCCCATAGTTATTTATATGATAGTAAGCCATAAGCAAGACAATCATGCCACAATGGATTCCCATTTTCATCCCTCCGAAAAAAGGCTTTTTCTCTGAAATAGCCTTCCCGTTTCATGCCGGTTTTTTCCAATACCCTCCATGAAGCAATATTTTTCGGATTACAATATGAAACTATACGATGTGCATTTAATTGTTTAAATGCATAGTCAATAATATGTTTACAGGCTTCGGTACAATATCCTTTCCGTTGATATACAGGATTAAAAATATAACCGAGTTCCCAGGTCATATATTCTTTCGGATCTTCATGATGAAAATATAAATGCCCGATCATTTTATTTCTCTCTTTCAGCACAACAGCAAGAAAATCATCTCCTTTTGATCTTTCATCTGCCAATCTTTTTGCTTCGTCTCTGGATACAGGTTCACCGGGTTCGAATACATATATTTCTTTCAAAGAAAGATATTCATAAAGATCAGCCCAGTCATTTTTAATGAATTTTCTAATAAATAATCTTTCCGTTTCTATCATTGATTATTTTTCTACACGAATAATTACATGTAATAATAAAAATGTACAAGAGTAATAAATACAATGCAATATTTTCAGGGAAATTGCAATAATTCCCGGCAAAATTGGAGATTCCAGCAAAATTTAAATTGAATATAAAAACCTGTAATTCAAAAACACCTGTTACAAGAAGGATCAGCTATTCTAAATTTAACCAGGAATTTATTGTTTTTAAAGTATATAAATGGAATTTAAACACAAATTTTATAGATTTTTATAGATTTCCACATATTATTTCAAGAAAATCTGTGAAATTAGCTAAATTTATTCTTAATCTGAGAAATCGGTGAAATCGGTGGTTTTAAATTTAGAATTCCTGAAGAAGGATAACAAATATTGATTATAACGGTTTTTTCCTGTAAAGTAGGTTCTATGGAATTACTATTAGCACAAAGATTGGGTGGAAAAGATTTCGGAAATAAAGCTGAAATCTACAAATTCGAAAGAATCAAGCAGGCTAAGGCACAAGCCGTAAAAAACAACCCCCATATCCGGCTTATAGATATGGGGATCGGGGAACCGGATACACCAGCTCCTGGTGAGATCATTGATATTCTTGCACAGGAAGCCGGGAAGCCGGGAAACCGGTACTATGCAGATAACGGGATTCCCGAATTCCGTGAAGCAGCGGCCAGGTATATGGCAGGGGTTTACCGGATTACGGATATGGATCCCGGTAAGCAGATCATTCACGGGATCGGCTCAAAACCCATCCTGGCGATGCTTCCTCTTTGCTTTATAAATCCAGGAGACATCACCCTTACCACGGTGCCGGGATATCCTGTTACCGCCACATACACCAGGTATCTTGGCGGCAGGGTATTCCCGCTCCCCCTGTGGGAACAAAATAATTTCTTTCCCGATTTCTCATCAATCCCCCGCAGTATTATCCGGAAAGCACGGCTTCTTTATATCAATTACCCGAATAATCCCACGGCCCAGGTTGCTACAAAAGAATTTTTCCGGGAAGTTGTCGACTTTGCCTGGAAAAACAATATTGCAGTTATTCATGATGCCGCATATGCAGCCCTTACCTATGACGGATATTCACCATTAAGTTTTTTCTCCGTGGATGGGGCAAAGGACATTGGGGTGGAAGTCCATTCCCTTTCAAAAGCCTTTAACATGACCGGGTGGCGCCTGGCTTTTGTGTGTGGAAATAAAAAAATCATAAAAGCATACGGAACCGTAAAAGACAATACTGATTCAGGCCAGTTCCGGGCAATCCAGAAAGCCGGAATCCATGCATTAAACAATCCTCACCTGACAAACCGGGTATGTGAAAAATATTCAAGACGGTTTAACCTGCTTGTCGATGCACTTCGTCATATCGGATTTAAAGCGGAAAAACCGAAAGGGTCATTTTACCTCTATGTTCCCTGTCCCCAGGGGACATCCGAAACAAAGACTTTTAAAAAATTTCATAATGCGGTCGAGTTTTCCGAATTCCTGCTTGAAAAAGCCCTTATCTCCACGGTCCCGGAGGATGATGCAGGACATTTTATCCGGTTCTCTGTCACTTTCGAAGCAAATGGAGAAGATGAAGAAAAAGCGGTTATTAACGAAGTAAAAGAAAGGATGTTGAAACTAAAGCTTGTGTTTTAGGAATTCTGCCGTGTAAAAACTTCTTTTTAATTTTTTATTTTTATAGAATCCCTGTTGAAATTACTTGACATTGAAAAATAATAACGTTATATTACTCATGATATTATACGGGGGCGTAGCGAAGCTGGTTATCGCGCCGGCCTGTCAAGCCGGAGATCGCGGGTTCAAGCCCCGTCGCTCCCGTATTTTTTATTCGGGCTGTGGCGCAGTGGCTTAGCGCGCTCGGTTCGGGACCGAGAGGGCGGGAGTTCAAATCTCCCCAGCCCGAATAAAAGCCCG
>JAFGQK010000172.1 GCA_016935735.1 Spirochaetales bacterium
AAATGTTACCCAATTTTCCAAAAACATCCAATTCTTCAAGACGTATTCTCATACGGTTACCAATAACAAAATGAAATTCATGCAATTCAGGCAAGCCCATTTCATCCTCCTTACAGAATAATATTCCTGTAATATATAACGCCCCAAAATTTCGTCCTGCATTGCATAAAAAACGATTTTTTTTATTTTTTTCCGTATTCCCGTGCTTCACCCTTCATAATTCATAATTCACCCTTCTTCCTTCATAATTCATACTTCTCTTCACCCTTCATAATTCATCCTTCATTCCCGGTCTTTTATTTCCGTTTGTTCCGTGGCCAAAAAAACCCGATATTAAACTTGCACCCGGGGGCTTTTCCTGCTTTACAAAATCAAAACCTCTTTGTATTATAAGGAAAACCAGGTATATAAGGATATTCCGTTGCCGGACTTTGTTCATCTTCATACACATTCAGATTTTTCACTGCTTGATGGTGCTGTCTCGATAGAAAGCCTTGTTAAAAAAACAAAAGACCTTGGCATGAAGCATCTTGCACTCACGGACCACGGGAATATGTTCGGTGCAATCCAGTTTTACAAGGAATGTAAAAACAACGACATAAACCCGATAATCGGATCCGAGTTTTATATTTCACCGGATTCGCGGTTAAAGAAAACATCGGGCGAAGGAAAAACCAAATTCCATCATCTTGTACTGCTCGCAACAGATGAAACCGGTTACCGGAATCTTTTAAAGCTTTCTTCGTATGGGTATACGGAAGGGTTCTACTACAAACCCAGGATCGATGAGGAACTGCTTGCAAAGCATTCAAAAGGTCTTATTGCATCTACCGCATGTATTGCAGGCGAGATTCCCTCCCTCATTCTCGGGTACAGGGAAGAAGAAGCAAAAGAAAAGGCGCATTATTATAACGAGCTCTTTGGCAGGGGAAGGTTCTATCTCGAATTGCAGGACCACGGTATCCCGGAGCAGAAAAAAGTGAATACCGCTCTTATCCGGCTTTCCAAAAGCACCGGCATTCCCCTGGTTGCAACAAATGATATCCACTATCTGAACAGGGAGGATGCAAAAGCCCAGGATGTACTTATCTGTATCGGTACCAATAAAAAGCTTTCCGATTCGGACAGGTTAAAGTTCGACAACCCCGAGTTTTATTTTAAAACGGCAGAGGAAATGGAAAAGATATTTTACGAATGCCCGGAGGCACTTGCCAATACGGTTGCCATTGCGAAAATGTGCAATCTTTCCATTTCTCTTCCCGGCCCTACCCTCCCCCAGTACCAGATACCGGAAGGATACACCCTGAAAAGCTATTTTTATGAGATTGCATTCAAAGGTCTGAAAGAACGGTACCTGGAAATTACCAATGAAATCAAGGAACGTTTCGATTATGAAATTTCCGTGATTGATTCGATGAATTATATCGGATATTTCCTGATTGTGTGGGATTTTATCAGGTTTGCAAAAGAACATGCTATCCCGGTAGGTCCCGGCAGGGGTTCCGGTGCCGGTTCGATTGTGGCATATTCTTTAAAAATAACGGATATCGACCCGCTCATGTACAACCTCCTTTTTGAACGTTTTCTGAATCCGGACAGGGTTTCCATGCCGGATTTTGATATTGATTTCTGCTTTGAAAAAAGAGGTGATGTTATCGATTATGTCACAAAAAAGTATGGTAAAGACAAGGTGGGACAGATCATTACATTCGGATCCTTAAAACCAAAGGCAGTAATCAGGGATGTTGCCCGGGTCCTTGATATCAACTATGATGAGGCAGATAGAATAGCCAAACTGGTTCCCATGGGTCCGAAAATCACCCTGGATAAAGCCCTTTCCATGGAACCGAAACTCGCAGAAATAGCAAACAGCGGGGAAAAATATAAAGAGCTTCTTGAAATCAGTAAAAAGCTTGAAGGACTGCGAAGGCATGCATCGACTCATGCAGCAGGGATTGTCATCGGGAAAACAGAACTTACGAATTATATCCCGCTCTACAGGGAGCCAAAGACAGGATCGATATCCACCCAGTACACAATGGAATACCTGGAAGAATGCGGGCTTGTAAAGATGGATTTTCTCGGACTCAAGACCCTTACGGTAATAGAGAATACCTTTAAGCTTTTAAAATGCAAAGGGATCGATCTTGAACGTTCTTCGATTCCCAATGACGATAAAAACACATTCAGACTGCTCGGCCAGGGAAAAAGTGCATGTATTTTCCAGTTTGAAAGCAGCGGGATGCAGAATATTCTTAAGAAGGCAAAGCCGGAAAAAATCGAAGATCTTATTGCACTCAATGCCCTGTACCGGCCCGGGCCGATGGAACATATCGACCAGTTTATCGAATCGAAGCTTAACCCGGGGCGTATTACCTATCCCCTTCCTGAACTCAAGACGGTCTTAAAAGAGACATATGGGGTTATTGTCTACCAGGAACAGGTTATGGAGATCGCACGGATTGTCGCCGGTTTTTCCCTTGGACAGGCAGACATCCTCCGCCGTGCCATGGGAAAGAAAAAAGCAAAAGTAATGGACCAGATGTGGGAGAAATTTTTAGCCGGGGCAATAAAAAAGGGATATTCAAAAGAAGTGGCAGACAGGATTTTTAAGCTTCTTATTCCCTTTGCCGGGTATGGGTTTAACAAATCACACGCGGCAGCATATTCCATTCTTGCATACCAGACAGCATATCTAAAGGCAAACTTCCCGGCAGAGTTTATGGCTGCCAACCTTACCAATGAAATTACGAACCCGGAAAAGCTGGCTGAATATATCCACGAAGTCCGTGAAATGGGTATCGATATACAACCGCCTGCCATTAACCTGTCTGAAAAATACTTTACCGTTGTGGACGATAAAATCGTATACGGTCTTGTGGGGGTAAGAAACGTGGGTGGTGCAGCAGTTGATGCCATTCTTGCCTGCCGGAAAGAAGAAGGTGCTTTCCGGGATTTTATCGATTTCCTTGAACGGGTGGATTCAAAAACAGTGAACCGGAAAGTACTGGAAACGCTTATACGGTCAGGCCTTTTCGACCATACAGGAGAAAACAGGGCCACTCTTTTTGCAAACCTCGACCGGTTCCTCGATCATGCCCATCATAAAAAAGAAATGAAGCTGTATGGACAGGCCTCCCTTTTTGATGGTGTTACAGATGAGGGGCTTTTTGAAATCGAATTCGACCGGATTCCCGAATATCCCCAGAAACAGCTTCTGGACTGGGAAAAGGAATACCTCGGTTTCTTCTTTTCCGGGCACCCACTCGATAAATACAGAAAGGTTATCCGGATACAGACAAACCTGGATCTCTCCAGGGCAGGGGAAGCTATACCGGACAGAACATATACCATTGTCGGAATTCTAAAAAATATAAAGGAAATCATCACAAAAAACGGGAAAAAGATGGCATTCGGTCTTATCGAGGATTTTAAAGGAACCATTGAGCTGGTTGTCTTTAATAAAACCTTTGAAAAATACCGGGACATCCTTCAAAACGACATGGTGATAGCGGTAACCGGAAGGATTGACTTAAAGAGAGGCGAACCCAAATTTATTGTAAATGATTTTCTGGAAATAAAGGATGATTTTCTCGAAGAATGCATGTCAAAAGCGCCAACGAATGCAATTCATATCCTTTTAAGCGGAAATGTGTATCAGAAAGAGTATCTTTACAAATTAAAGGAGTTCTGCTTAAAGAAAAAGGGCTCATGCACGCTTTATCTGCATCCTGACAGCGGAAATGGAAAGAATGAGTATATAAAAGCCGGCAGCGATATCAGGGTATGTGCGGATAAGGAGTTTATCGATAAATTACTCGAGTTTCCCCATGTAGCACAAGTATGGGAAGAATGAGGGCCAGGGGACAAGAGGGCCAGAAGACCAGAGGATTAGAGATTAGAGATTAGAGATTAGAGATTAGAGATTAGAGATTAGAGATTAGAGATTAGAGATTAGAGATTAGAGATTAGAGAT
>JAFGQK010000173.1 GCA_016935735.1 Spirochaetales bacterium
AAACGGTAAAAAGAATGGAAGCAAACGAATCAATCAGTTGAAAAGTATGCTTAAGAAAAAAGAAGAGACAATAATTCAATTGTATGATGAACGGGAATACGTGTGAGCACCTCCAAATATTACGACAATAGTCAACAATCAGGGAACTGGAAAATGAGTTAAGACCTGCTGTTGAACAGGCCCTTACCGGTCTTGGCATAAGCCTGGACAGGATACTTGTCAATGTCCTGAATATTTCATCAAACGCCCTGTTATCCAGTTCCTCGAACAGGCTTATGTGACTCCGGTCCCTGAACCGTCCCGTCCTGTTGCGCCAGTCAAGAAATATCTCCGACAAATGCCGGTTGTTCAGGTATTCCTTTTAAAAAACATAAATTTCAAGGGCTTCATACTGCGGGACCCTGAGCCATGAACCGGCATTCTCCGGGTTGTTGTAATCCAGTATCTTCTTTGTTAATTCTTTGTAATAATTCCGGATTTTCCCCCTATTCTGGCGGTAAAAGATATTCAGGTAGTTATAAAAGGTAAACTCTATCGTATTTCCATTTCCCATTATCTTACATCCAATTCCAGGGATTCGGAAAGCAAGTCGGTAATCTTCACCCTGATTGTCGCAGCATCGTCAGGTATTTCATATTCACCTTTTACCATCCCGTTCTTTGGGGGCACATCCACCTCCTGCGGCTCAAACACCACCCCGTCATAGTTGAAGTCAATCATCACACTCTCGACCATCTCTTTCCAGTCTTTGACATTCTCTTTCATTAGACTCAGTTTCCGGAGCAGATTCATCGGATAGAATTCCTTTATAATAAGCCTGTTCTTCTGCTTTACGATTTTCACTTCCGAATGGATAGGGGCGCGGTATGGCCGAAGAAAAATATTTGACAACTACGTACATCAGGCTGGTTTTAGAATGGGACAATTAAAGGCAGCAGAAACTGTATTTATTGCTGATGGTGCAAAACATAATTGGGAAATACAATTAGATAATTTTCCTGGCTCTACCTGTATATTAGATTTTTATCATGCAACAGAACATTTATCAGCTTTTTGTGAATTGTATAAGAATAAGAAAAAGGGAAGAAAGCAATACGACACATGGTACAAGATGCTATATGATGGAGAAATATTTCAGGTATTGAATGAAATGAAAAAATCACTTGAAGAAAAGATATCAAATAATGATGAAGCATTAAAACAAATTGTCAATTATATCCTGAGTCTTAATGGTTATTAAATGAGCGTGAACTATCATTATTAAAAGAAATCGATAAAAAATATAAATATTATAATTATGGAAAAATGATTGATCTTGCACATAAATTACCGGAATGGGAAGATCCTGGCAATTCATCAATTCCTTTAAAAGTAAACAAAATTTTGAAAGAACTGGGTATGACCGATAAAGAAATACAGGAAATCGAGGAAAATAACAATCATTTCCCTCTCCTAAATCCTCTGATTGCAATAGAACTGCATATCGCAGTTTTCACACAATTTTTTTGTTTTCTTAATCCGGTTCATATCATAGTTCTTTTGCTCAATCAAATCAACAACCCTGCCGAACGCAGCAATCGATTTTTCCACAGAGGGTTCCCGGTACTCAAACGTAATCGTGGGAATTCCCTCCATCTCGGATGTATAATACAAATGCAATGCGCTTATCTCAATATCATACCGTGTCTTAATAAGGTGTGCGTAGATTTCAAGCTGCCGCCTGTATTTTTCCAGGGCAGTCCTGTCTTCGGGATTGTTCACATCCAGCTTCTTCCCTGTCTTGAAATCGACAATCTCGACAGAATCATCATTCCCCCTTACCAGGTCGACCTTGCCCCGGAGAATATACTCGTCCTTTACAAGGGATACATCAACCTCTGCTTCCTTGATAACCGACCAATCTGCCTCATGCCTTTCCACATAAGCCATTACCTGCTTAAAGGCATCTTTCTTTTGAGGTTCGTTCAGGTAGGCCCGCGAGCTTTTACACAAACTCTGGTAATTAAGATTAAACCATGAGTCTATCCGGGCTTCGTTCACCTTTTGTTCTTCCCCCCGCAATACGGCTTTATGAACATCCTCGATGGTCTGGTGCACAAGGGTCCCGAACATTGCGGACCCGTGCCTTACAGGGGTGAATTCGAGTGCCCGGAAAAACTTGTATTGCAACGGGCAGTTTTCATAGAGCAGAATGTCCGAGGTAAAGGAATACTCTCCTTTCAGATGTACGGGACTCAACTCTTCCGAGGGCAATAAAGAGATGTCCGTTTCCCTCCACGATGTTATGGGGTCATACAGTTTTTAAAAGCTTTGGAAGGCAGCGCCCCGTGGCCTGATTTTTCATTCCCTGTCAATACAAGCAGATTTTTTGCCCGGGAAAAGGCAGTATAAAAAAGCCTCTAGTGGGGGAACATGGTCAGAAGAGTACCAATCATCAACCTGACTTCATCCCTTTCAAAAAATTGGTCGGAACGGGGCGAATAAATCGGAATTCCTTTCTTTTCCAGGAACCGGGCAAGACTTTTTACTTTATCATTCACCACCGAGCGGAAAAGGAATGCCACCTGGTTATAGTCGGTTATTTTGCCATTTTACATCTGTGCGGTAAGAAAATCATATACCTCCTGGTGATAAGCATCCTCATTATCCCGGGAACTCACCCTGACAACGGGCTGGTACCCGGGGAATTCTTTATCATGCGCCTTGATATTTTTAAAATACCTGTATTCCCTGCCGTCTTCTCCTTTCCATTCTCCCGGAATATGGGTCATCCATTCGCTGTAAAACCCGATGATTCCCGGATGTGAACGGTAATTCGTTTCCAGCCGGACGGACATACATTCGCCTTCCGGAAAGTTCTTTTTAAAGGAAAGGATATTCCGGACAGTCGCCCCCCTGAACCGGTAAAGACTCTGGTCGTCATCCCCGACAACACAAATTCTGTTATGTTTTTCTGCCAGCTTCAGGAGAATGGTTTCCTGTATGGCATTGGTATCCTGGTATTCATCTATCATCAGATAAGCAATTCTGGTTTGCAGTTCCTTAAGCACCTGCGGAAACGATTCAATCATTTTAAGCATCTCTGTCTGGATACCGGAAAAATCAAGGCAGTTTTCCTGTTCCAGCAATTCGGAGTAAAACTGTGCTGCTATGCCAATTGCTTTTAATGCTGTATCCGCTGAATTCTCCAGGTCAATTATTTTATATACTTTCATCTGCATTCCCTTTCACCTTTTAATGATAGTAAAACCTGTAGGCCTGTGCAAGCTTTTTAATGGAAAATACAGGAAAAAATACATCTCTCCCAGTGCCGTTCTTACTTATTATTGACTGAACAGGCCATGTTCTGCTTCTTCTCTCTGTTTGATTTCTTCTATCCATTCATCGGACTGCTTCCTGCTGTAACCTAAAAAAGCTGCATCCGGATCATGACTTTTATATGACATCCTGGCTTTTTCTTTATTCATATTCGCATAACAATACACGCAACCATGCGGACAGGTGTCGTACACGCCTATGTCCCGGCTTTCCGTGCAGCCGCATTCTTTACGGGTTGGTTTTTGTTTGAATTGGAAACCGCCGGGATAAAAGAGTTGTTCAATTATTTCCCCGTCAATACACCGTGCCTTTTTTATCCTGTCATCAATTAAATAATCGCCGCAGCAGGTATACATCTGTATGTTGTTCTCCAGGGCAATCTCGGAAAGCCTGCGTGCAAGGTTCTGGCGTTCTTCTGTTCCGGGATCGATTATGTTTATATTATTTTTTTTCATAAAAATCTCAAAATTCTTTTTCACTTTACCGTATTGAACGGCAAAACTGAAATAACACCGCCTGACAAATCCCTTTAATGATACGGCGAGTTTACTGAAATTCAAGATATGGAAATCAAAGGGAGTGATATCCGAAATGATAACAGGATCATAACGCCAGTTGATATGGAGCGGGGAATAATGTTCACTCAATGTTTTCATGGTTGCAACGGCTTCTCTGGTACTGCAGAGATTTCCCTCAAACTTCCCGGGTAAGCCGGTAAGGGTAAAATTAAAATAAAACTTATATCCTTTTTTTGACAGAAATTGAAGGCTGGAAAGAAAAGGGATATAATTTTTTGACCAGAAAACAAAGCAGATGACATTTTCCGGTTTTAAAGGAACAATATGACGCTGCCCGCCGAAAGGATGTATATAACCGGAAAATCCCTGTTTAATCCTGTTCATAAACCATTTGCCGTAAAACGCCGGGATGTCCGTTCTTCTGGATACGGATATGATGTGAGGCATTATCATTCTGAGTCCTTTTTCTTAAATGAATAATGATTTCTATATTGAATATTATATATTGAATATTTCATTATCTCTTTTACCTGTATTATTTTATGCTAAAGCTAAAGTGATTTCAATCCGGGAAAACAGCATATCGCCCACAGAGTATGATAAAATAAGCCTTTACCTTTTTACTGTTAAACTGGTTAAAAATCGAATAAAAATCCTTTCGCAATCTATCATCTTCATTTTTCAGGAAATTTATAAGAAAAGATATTGCTTCTTCTGTGTTACTGTGGTTATGACGGGTTGTTTCATCAAGAAAACAGGATAGTAGTTTCTGTTGAACCTGGATGTCCTGGTACGAACCGAGGTTATCCTGCAATGCTTTTACCTGTGCGAGAACCTTTTTCATGATTGTCTTTGGAAAAAGTGATAGAAAGAACTCGAGTAAATACTTGAGTTCTTTGCACCTTATTCTTAATGCGTGCAGAATAACAGGGGGGGAATCTTCCCGGATAAGCAAACCGGATTCTATTACTTTCCGGTACTGTTTGCCAATAACCCGCCTGGCTGTTTTAAAAATGGATTTTTCTGCCTTTGGCGGTTTATTTTCCGGTTTTACCGGTGTATTCAAAAACCGGTTCCAGTCGTTTATAAGAGTTTTATACTGTTCCGATTCAAATGCATCTGAAAGCTTTTTATATAAGATTTTATGTCGTTCTTTTAAATGGATGTGAAAAAAAAGAAGGTCATCCTTTATTCCGGCAGGCAGTAATTTCTTAAAATCATTAATTCTTAACAGGAAGACATCAATATCCCTTGGTTCATTTGTGAGCTTTGCAAAATAGCTGAAACCGGCCCGGAATGGCTTTAATTCGCTTGCAGGAAATACCTTTTTTAGCCGGGAAAGGAGTGACCGGGTCCGCCGGATTGCAACCCGGAAATCATGGAGGAACTCAAAATCAATATCATTTTTTATTCCTTCTTCGTTCCGGCTCATACTGTGAAGAAGGGTAATCAGAATGATTCTGCATGCTGTTTCCGTTGTCATATGTGATAATAATTTCACCCCGGGTTTCACCGGGTAATCACCGGGTTTTATCATATGCAGTGCAAGAATATGAAAAAAAATGTCCTGTTTTCTCTGTTTGCCGTGCCATGTATCTTTTTTTATTCCGGTTAATGTAATAATATTTTTCAGCTTTGTATGCCATGTAACAAGGAAAATATTATCAGGCAACTGTTCCGTATCCGGCCCTCCCGGAATTATTTTCTTTATTTCCATCTCAAATGCTTCCTGCTTTTTTTTTGTATATAATTGTATGTTCCTGGTATGTACTTTTGAAGCGGTGTGTTGGATGAGAGCCCTTGTTTTTATGAGTGGTTCAATTTCTTTAAGAAGCAGACTGTCCGGGGGAAGGTGCAGGGTTTTCGCCGTTTTTTCCGTCTTTTCTGTCATAACCGGTGTGTTCCTGTACAATTCCCGGAGTGTGAGTACATTCCCATAAAGCATCAGGCACAAATTGCCGTGTAACAGACGCCAGTCAAATGTATCGTAAATATATATTATCTGTTCGACCGGTTTTCTTTCTTCTATAATGTATTTCTTTTTCAATTCATCGAATACTTTATTTAAGTTGTCATTATCACGAATGTGGTATATATGTGGGGTATGATGTATATGTTTCACCGTGCCGTTTATTATATTACAATATATCTCTCCTGTCAACCGTCAGGGTGAAACAGCAGAGGAAAGCAATTTTTTTTCCTGGAATTTCCCCGGGGAATGAATTTGACAAATTTCTTATCATGATCTAGAATTCATGAGAAATTGAAAACAACAGCAGGAGGTATAAAGATTGAATCATATAAATGCAAGAAACAAGGTGCGTATAACAGACCGTAATACCTTTCTTCTTATTACCGGTCTTTTTACTATTATTCTCTTTTCCTGCAGCCGGACGATAACGCAGGACACTGAATGTGCAGAACGAGCCAGGAAATTTCTTTCCCTGCTTGTAAATAAAGAGTATACCGGAGCGGTCTCCATGTACAACATTCTTATGAAGAACTCATTACCGGAAGACAGGCTTGCCCGGGTGTGGGAAGATACCCTGGATAAGGTGGGTGAATATGAGAATGAGATTGTACTTAACCAGGTAAAAGACGGCCAGTTTACCTGGATTTTTATGACCTGTAAATTTACCTATGTGCCCCTGGATATAAAGCTTGTATTCAATCCCAGGAAACAGATAACCGGACTCTGGTTTCTTCCCCCTTTTTCTGCATATGATACATACCGTGCCCCTGATTATGCAGATCCTGAACTTTTTACTGAAAATGAAATTGTGTTCGGTTACCCGGAGTGGAAACTTCCCGGTACATTAAGTCTGCCGGAAATAACCGCCGGGCCGGAAACAACCGGGCCTGTTCCGGCAGTTCTTCTTGTTCATGGATCCGGACCCCAGGACAGGGATGAGACTGTAGGACCGAATAAACCGTTTAAGGATATTGCATGGGGCCTGGCATCAAATCAAATAGCTGTACTCCGCTACGAAAAAAGAACAAAACGATATCCTGTTAAAAGTGCAGAAATAAGAAAATTTACCGTTTTTGAAGAAACGATTAACGATGTTGTTGCAGCGGTATCCTTTCTTAAAACAAGAAAGGAAATTAACCCGGATATGATTTTTATCCTGGGACACAGCCTTGGTGGTATGCTGATTCCGCGTATCGCTTTAAAGCAGCCGCATGTTGCCGGTTTTATTATTCTTGCCGGTCCAACAAGGCCACTCGAGCTTCTTCTTCTTGAGCAGACCGGATATATCAGTATGATTGACGGGGAAGTTTCGGATGATGAGAAAGAACAAATTCAAAAGCTTAAGCAGAAGATTGCAAGACTTAAACAGGGTGAACTTTCATATGATACACCACCGGAAGAATTGCCGCTGGACATCCCGGCTGCATACTGGCTTGATTTGAAGGGATACATGCCCCATATAATAGCTTCGGAAATCTCACTCCCGTTTCTTATTCTCCAGGGCAGGAGGGATTACCAGGTAACGGAAAAGGATTTCCTCGGCTGGAAAAACGCATTAAAAACAAAGTCAAATGCAACACTGATATTATATGATAACCTTAATCATCTTTTTATACCGGGTAAGGGGAAAAGCATTCCATCAGAATATTTTGAAGAAGGACATGTGGATAAAAAGGTAATAGATGATATCACTTCCTGGATAAAAACAATCCATTAATGCTGTTAAAGATTTTTTTTAAGAATTATGTTTCTTGGTATCAAATAGCATCAGATCTTTTTTTCTGTTTTTCTTGCGAATCCAGTTAATTGTATTCAGGATAATGGGATTACTCAGGATATAAAATACCAATTTTCTCTTTCCCGGGAAATCCACCAGTATAAGGCCGATAAAAATGGTAATTATTCCCTGGCCGGGGAGAATAAGCATAAGAACACCGGCTGCGACCAGAATAATCCCGATAAGGTTTTTTATAATCATAAGAAGAATATGAATGGTAAAATGAATTTTCTCAACACGCTTTTTCCTCTTTATATTGATAAGAAAATCCGGTGGAAGATGTATTAATATCAGCGGAACAATAACGACAGTGGTAATAAAGAGAAAAAGGGATATTCCACCCATCAAGTAGAGAATGAAGATATGCTCTTTGAACCACATAAAAATTACGTTAATCACGATTTTTGTCCCTTTTCCCCGGATATTTCCTGCTTTGTATCATTCATTTTCCGCCGGAAAAGAAGATGCAGCCAGAAACGAAAACGTTTCCACAGTGAAATTTCCCCGGATGATTTTCTTCCCGGTCTATCCACCCTCATGTAGTCCCTATCATGTATACCCATTATATAAATAATAGAATATATTTGAGAAAGAGTAAAGTACAACCTGGTATTCAGATTTCCCCCATCATCGTATGGGGGAGTATATCGTGGATATTTAAATAGCCGATGGGAACCTGACTATCATTAACCACAATAAGTGCCGTAATCCGGTTCTGCTCCATTATTTTGAGAGCTTCTGCAATATATATGGAATCCTTTATCACTTTCGGATTTTTATTCATAATTTCACTTACCTTTTTGTTAATATTGTCTTTTGAATTGTTTAAGATTCTTCTTATATCACCATCCGTGACAATTCCTTTTAATTTTCCGGTTTTATCAACAATAATAACAATTCCTATTTTTTTCTGTGTCATAACAGCCAGTGCATCATATAAAACAAAGTTTATTTCTAAAAGGGGCAGTTCATCCCTGGTTTTCATTACTTCATTCACCTGTCTGGAATACAGGATATCCTGGCTGAACTTCTCTATACCGGTTCCTGTAAGAGGGTGATGGAACATCTTCTTAAGCACAAAAGGCGGGATGGTAATGGCATGAACCCCGGCAATACATGCTTTTTTCACATCATCCGGGCTTCTGATACTGGAAGCCATTACTTTTACATCCAGATGATAGGTTTTTATTATATGAATGATATCCTCAAGCACCTGGAAAGCATTAATTCCGATATCATGTAATCTTCCAAGCAATGGGCAGATGTAATCTGCCCCTGATCTGGCTGCCAGAATTGCCTGGTTTACAGAAAAAATCAAGTGTATATTTGTTCTTATTCCCAGGTCTTTTAATGCTTTTACTGCCCTGATTCCATTCTTACTCACCGGGATTTTCGAAACAATATTATCACCAATTGCACTGTTCCTTTTTGCACTCTGGACAATTTCATCAACAGTAGTTCCCATTGCTTCTATATGAACCTGTGCATTCCCAATTTCCAGGATTTTTTTAATTTCATTTTCATAATTCATTATCCCATTTCTTAAAAAAAAAGTCGGGGTCGTTGTAATTCCTTTAAAAATTGAAAGAGAAAAGTATTCCTCTATTAAAGATAATTCTACACTATCGATAAATAATTCCATTTATTACCCCTTTTTCAAATGATTATAAATATTAACCTCCAGGCTGGTTAATAATTTATATAAGAAAAAAACCAGTCAAAAAGTATAAATTTCAGGGTTCGGTTTCCAGAATTTTCCTCATATTATTCCTGTATATGGGGAAATTTACAAGATTATTATGCCCCCCGTTTTCAATGGTAAAAAACTCATCATTCTCTTTCAAGAGTTTTGATAGCTTTACACTGGAACCGTAATAAACGACGGTATCATTTGTTCCATGAAAAATATGGATAGGACAGGTAATGGATTTTATATACCGGTCTGTCCTGAAATGATACCGCAGGAGAAGAGCCGGGATCCATGGCAAGCGGTGCCGGACAAGATCATCCAGGCTGTATAAGGGAGCTTCAAGAATCAGTTTTGCCGGTTTTCTCTTTGATGAAACACAGGCAGCTATTCCCGAACCAATTGATCTCCCGTACATAATGATCCTGTTTTCCCCGTATTCTGATGCGAGTATATCATAAATGGATAGGGCATCAGAAAACAGGGTCTTTTCACTGATTTTGCCAGTACTCTTTCCATAGCCCCTGTAATCAATCATCAATACATCATAATCCAGAGCAAGAAACTGGTATGAAACCTCTCCCCATCTTCTTAAACTCCCGGCATTCCCGTGAAGATAATAGATGATTCCCCTGGAACCGGACTTTTTAAAGGAAAGTGCATGAATAACGGCACCGGTAACAGGAAAGGATCGTTGTTCAAATGTCCGTGTGAATTGGAATGAATAATCTTCAGGCAGTTTTTCCGGGAAAAAAAGAAACTTTTCCTGGAAGATTGCAAGGGCGATGCAGAGGAAAATGTATAACGATGCAATTGACAATATACTATACAAAAATATTTTCATTCCTGTTTTTTATAGATTAATATGATGCTTTTGTCAATTTCCATGAGATAGTCCCCCGTAAATTGAAGCACAATAATAATTTATATGAAGCTTGCTTTGTCATATCAATACCGTAATACAGAATGAAGGCATCAGTTTGACAAAAATTGCCTGCCATAATATGATTACATTGAATGAACGCAAGAAATACATTCATTTATCTTATTGTTTTTATTCCACTGGCATTTTTCATTCCTGTAATATATGCTCTTATGCAGAAACCCCTTATCCTGTTTCCCTGGAAGCAAAGAGTATACAGGATCAATGCATATTCGGATGAAGGGGTATCCGTAGATGAAACTGCATCAACAATAGATGCTTTTAATATCGATGTAAATGCAATTACTGTGGAATATACTCTCCGGGATGGGGTAACATATCCGTATGCCGGGATGTATTTTTCCACTGAAATTAATAAAAAATACATAGACCTTTCCGGTTATGATATTTTAAAACTTAAAATATCTGTTTCCTTAAAAGACGTTTATCAGATCAAACTAAAAACCCATATTGACGGATATTCCGCTGAAAGTGATTCCAATACATTGTGCCCCCTGGAAAAGGCAATTGTTCTGGAAGATTACATGAACGAATATATTATTCCTTTAACTGAATTTGAGTTTCTCGACTGGTGGTTTAATAATCAGCAGATGGATCCTTTGAATTATAATGAACACAAGCTGCTAAAAAAGACTGCAATGATTAATATACAGAAAACAAAGAAAATGAATCCGGGCATGGAAGAGAAGAACCGTTTTATTATAAAAGAATTTTCTTTTTATAAATCATTCACCATGCTTTATATCTTATGCGGGGCAGGATTTTTTCTTACTATGGGAACTACGCTGGTTATTATTTTTGCTATACGCGGAAAAAAAGGATACAGCGTGAATCCTCTTCAACTGGAATACAACCCTGTGGCAATGGCCAGTTATTCGGATGTAGATACAAGGCGGCTTGAAACATTCATAATGGAACATTATACAGACCCTGGCATGTCGGTTGAAATGCTTTACACCCGGACAGGATTATCCCGGAGGAGAATCGCCTTACTCATCAAGAAAAAATATAATCTTTCGTTTAAACAGCTTCTTAATAAAATACGTCTTACCGAAGCTGCAAGACTCTTAAAGGAAACGGACCGGAATATAACCGACATTGCAATGATATTAGGATTTTCCAGTTCATCATATTTTTTCCAGGTCTTCAAGTCCGCCTATAACATTTCCCCCACGGATTACAGAAAACACCCATAGTAACACAGCGTTTGCTACGCCCACAATCCAATCAAGAAAAGCTGGAAATGAAGTGGAATAACATATACCGGTCGGGTTGTCTACCTGTATCCCACCCCGAATAAAAATCCCCATCTGCTGGCGGAGAAACCCACCAATATCGATACCTATTGCAAGGGAATGTTTCATTTGAATGCCTTCATACCTGTACTCGGTGTCCCCTGTTGAGATAATTTCATTTATTACACCTTTTGCATATCCGGTATGATGCAGAAAATCAAAACCGTATGTGATTTCAATTCCCGATATAGGGGTAATCACTGCATTGCCCCCGGTTCGAACTTCATATCCTTCATCTTCAAAAGAATATGGGGTTGGATCCGGATCCCCTGTTACTGGATAGTAATATTCACCTTCCACGGCAGTATATCATCACCCGGTTCATCTTCTTGAGACCTTTGTCCGGAAAGATAAGTACCGGGGGACGTGCTACCGGGCCGCAAATTGGATGTGCGTGGGAGAGACCAAAGGAAGAGGGAAAAACAGTATTTCTAAGCAAGCCATGCTTCCTGTTAAAAGTGTGTGGCTTTATCCACTTGTAAAAAATTTTAAGGAGTTATTGTGTTCATGCAGTAGGGAGAATGTATGAGTGAGATAAAAAAGCAGGATGCATTAAAGGTATCTTAAAAGGAAATAGAGGAACTTTTGGTGCGGCTTGAATCATATGCTATAACCACTGAAGATTATAAGCTGCTTAAATATCTCATAGAAACCGTAATAAATCTAAATCATGAACTCGAGAAAAAAAATACCTCCATCAGGCGGTTGCGAAAGCTTTTCAATATAAAAACAGAGAAGTTACATACACTATGTCAGCAGGAGAAAAAAGATAAAGAGGAAAATAATGATGACAATAAAGATGATGGTCATTCGTAAGAATAGCCTTTTCTATAAAACAGTAAATGGCGCCCATGTTGGAGATATTTTAATGAGTCTGATTGAGACATGCCGTCATGCAAAAGTGAATGCATATGAGTACCTGCTGGCCTTATTGAAAAATATACCTGTAATGCGTAAAAATCCCTCCGCCTGGTTGCCCTCGATGGATGCGGAACCTGACCGGACAGGCTGTCCAGACTCATGAACCCTGGTTTACACAGGCTCACCGAAAGGACACGAAAGACTCCTATATGTTTCAACATAATCTTTCCGAAATAAGTTAAATAAATGAAATAAGTTTAAACCTTTGCTGACAAGTTATGGTTTGCTTTATTTCGGAAAGACTCCTATATGTTGTATGATGGCGCCTTAACTATTAATATAATCAGTCACCTATACTTATTACTCAAAATTCATGTAACCAT
>JAFGQK010000174.1 GCA_016935735.1 Spirochaetales bacterium
CTTTTTATTATACTGGTCTCATTAACCTGGCGGCCAACGTTTATCTATTTTGCTTAAAATCTTGTTAAAATAACAAGATTTTAAGTCGAAATATCATATAGGGAAAAAAATTTTCAAAGAACTTCTGAATAGCTTCTCTTTCTAAAATGTATATGTTTTCCTCTTTTTCCATATCTACATTACAAATTCTTTTATAAAATTACACCAACTATAGATTGTACTATAATAACAATACGTTGTCAAATTAATTTTTACTATTATTGCCTTTTTTCTATAGTTTTTCAACTTCAATCAATACCACTGCATATGCCTCAATCGATTTCCCTGCTCCGGTATCATCCATTCCTTCTTTTGTCTTCGCTTTCAAGCTTACAGAATTCCCGGGAATATGGAGATCTTCTGAAAGGCACTGGATAATTGCATTTCTAAATGGGGAAAGGATTGGTTTTTCCAGGATAACAGTACAATCAAGATTATTCACAGAGTACCCGGCCGATGTCACCATATCCCGGGTATGACATAAGAGAATCCTGCTTGAAATGTCTTTGTACTCCTTATTCCCGGAAGGGAAATGGGTCCCGATATCCCCTAATCCCGATGCCCCGAGAAGTGCATCAATAACTGCATGAATAAGTACATCGCCGTCCGAGTACCCATCTTCGCCCAGGCTGAACGGAATTTCCACACCGCCGATAATAAGTTTCCTTCCCTGTACCAGCCGGTGAATATCATAACCGAATCCGATCTTCATTCCTGTTTCCTTCCTGATTCTACTATCCGGGATTTTTTACTATTTTCAAGCAAACTACAAATTACACCGATTCCACGGGGTTTACAATATCTTGATTTTTATTTTTAAAGGAGAATAAGCAGCAACATTTAAAAAAGGTCATGAGTATAGGTGATTTTCCTGTTTTCTACATCTCCCTGCACAGTTGCAACAGGATGAAAGAGAAGACTGTATACCTCTGCGTCATCCAAAGCTTCCCTTTTTTGCTCTCTTGCAGCCAGGTGTGCTTGATATATCCTGCTAAAGAGGAATCCCTGTGGTGTCTGTGCGCCTTTTATTGTATCCCTGCATAAAGATTTATTGATAAAACCTTTTTCGTCGATCTCTTTCAAGGCATCCGGTATTTCCACCACAGGAATACATGCCCCAAATTTAAAAGTAGCTTCCAGGACCCGGTTAATAAGATTTGCCTGTATCCAGGGTCTCGCTCCATCGTGGATAAGAATATATTCGGGGGCAGATTGCTCAAATTCCTTTAATGCAAAATACACAGACTCCTGCCTGGTAACTCCTCCACCAATACAACACACCCTGGTTGTATCCATATATCTGGAAAGGGTTGCCGTGATATATACGATATCGTTTTCTGGCAGGGTAACAACCACTTTATAAAAAAGACCTGATAAAATGAAAGGAAAAATTGAATGAACAAGCACTGGTTTTTGACCAAGAATACGGTATTCTTTTTTCGTTCCCCCCTGCATTCGTCTGCTTGATCCGGCAGCAGTAATAATGACTCCAATTGCTATCCCGGTTTTTACTCCAGATTCGATGCAACTGCCTCCATTTTGCTGAAAATAAGTTCTTCTACTTCTTTTTTTTCTTTATTGAGGGAGAATGAGATTTCATCAATAAGAAGCCTTAACGCACTATCAAAAAGCTTGCGTTCCAGTATGGGGAGTTCTTTTATTTTACTTCTGTGATAAAGAGTCCGTACGACAATCGCGATATCTTTTACTGTTCCACTCTTAAGATGATCCAGGTTCATTTGATACCGAATTTTCCAGTCACTTGGTACAGGCTCATATTTTTCGGAAATGATTTCCAGGGCTTTCTTTGATTCCCCCGGCCCGACAATTGCCCTGATTCCCAATTCATCTGCCCTGTCAACCGGAACCATTACTGTCATATCAGAAACTTCGATATAAATAACATAATAAAGGAGTTCCTTTTCCATAAACAGCTTTTCTTCTATACAGGTGATCTTGCCAACCCCGTGAAGAGGATATACGATCTCCTGGTTCAGCTTGTATTTGAGATCGGGATACTTTTTTGCTGTTGTTTCCATAGTGTATAGTATACCATAGATCGGGAAAGTAGTCAAAGGGATGGCACTTTTATACACTTTTTTTTCATAAGAAAAAAAGATATACTAAACATAGTTTGACTTATCGGTGGATACTATTATTTTGTTTATTTTACAATTCCACCATCCCGGCTTTCCTGCCGTTTTCAACATTCGTTAAGGCCCAATTGTAATATTTAAAAGTGCATGACAACATTCGGATACACCTTCGATTCCTTGAATTTGATAAATTGAAACGGATGAATATCCAGCAGGTTAATGTACCAGCCTTCGATAAGGTCTGTATTCACAAGATTTATAGAAGGATTATGTTTTAAAGGAATAATCACAGCCTGTGAGAGAAGCATCTCCTCGGCTTTTGCAAGCATTTCATAGCGTTTCTCCGTTTCTTCTTCTGAATATGAATCCCCTATGAGTTTGTCAAACTCATCATTATAATAACGGGCTTCATTCAGATTGCTTGAGCTTGTCCACATTTCCAGAAAGGTAAGCGGATCTGCAAAATCACCGATCCAGGTAGTTGTTCCGATAGTAAAATCTTCATCCCGTAAA
Source organism: Spirochaetales bacterium (assembly GCA_016935735.1). GTDB lineage: Bacteria > Spirochaetota > Spirochaetia > SZUA-6 > JAFGRV01 > JAFGRV01. Next base: position 2,649 of record JAFGQK010000174.1, read on the forward strand.
GAGTCAAAATACAAATCAGGTATAACTTCTTTTACTATAAGATTTATCCCTGCATGTTCTTTCCATGAATCATGAATGATTTGTGCAATCTCTTTTGAAGTCGCTTCGGCAGGAATTTTCAACACGGGAGACGGAAGCCCTTCTCCTTTCGGGAATCCCGCTTCCTCCAGCAGTGCCATGCCTTCTTCTATACGAGTACTGGAAATTCCTGTTACATCCGGATATTTTTTTGAAAGTTTGGGAATAAGTTTTTCCGTACCGAAATAAAAGTACTCGGATCTTAGTTTGTCCCAGGGAACAAGAAGGGCAAGCCCCCGTCTTACCCTGTAATCATCCCAGGGGGGAGAGGAACAGACAAAGAAATAATAGCTTGTAGCAAACATCGGATATATCACGAGGAAAGAGTTATTTTTCAGCAGATCGGGTTCCCAGAACATTGACCAGTGAATCTGGTAATCATTAAAACGATTTGTTGCATCCTTTCTGTCATCGGAAAGAAGCACCCGTATTGTATCTACAGCAACATCCTGGCTGTTCCAGTAGAGATTGTTTTTTTTGTATATTATTTCTTCATCTCTCCATCCGGAAAGATAATAAGGACCATTGGATATTAAACTTCTATTGTGATTCCAATTTTCATTTTCCGTATATTGGGGGTGAATGACAACAAAACTCATGTGGCAAAGAAGATAAAGAAAATGAATTGCAGGTTTTTCCAGTTCTATTTTAAGAACAAAATCATCCATAACTTTTATTCCAACAGAATCCGGATCATCTGTCTGTCCCAGTCTGTATGCCTTTGCCCCTTTTATAATATCATAATAGATTGAATATTCTGCATTCGCACCGGGATCGATAAAACGGAACCAGGACTTCTTTACATCCCGGGCAGTTACCAGATCTCCGTTACTGTAATATGCATTTTCCCTTAAATAGAAGGTGTAGGTAAGGGAATCTTCGGAAATTTCCCAGGTTCTGGCCAGTGCAGGGGAAGGATAAAGTGTCGTATCATCATATGATACAAGGCCTTCGTATAGTGCTGTATAAAACTGAGCTTCCACGGATGTAAATGCATGCAAGGGATCCAGACCCATAGTTGTCGGTCCCAGGGCAATAATAAGTTCGTCTTTATCTTTTTCTTCATCCTGATCTGAAAGTGATTCATTCTGTTCAACCGGCTTATCAGACAGGCTCTCCTTTTTCATGGAAATACACGAAAAGAAAAGATAAATGGAAATAATAATTAAAAGTATAACCGGGAATAATGCAATTCTTTTCATATTTCTTCCTTTATATGGTAATAAATATATAACGTTTGTTTAAAAAGATCAATGAGGGTGCATACCCTGGAAAGAAAACATCATTTAATTATTTCATCTTAATGATTGGATTGTAAGAATCATTACGGAAATTTTTTATTATTCACCCCTTCCGGTGTAACGGAATCCCTGATTATAAGGAATTCATCCAGATAATCAAATAATATTTGAACAAGCTTCGGATCAAAGGATTTCCCGCTTTCACTTTGTATATATTCAAGAATTTGATCCAGGGACCAGGCTTTTTTATATACCCTGTCGCTTCCCAGGGCATCAAATACATCTGCAATGCAGGTAATTCTTCCATAAATGTGAATATTTTCCCCTTTTAGTCCCCGTGGATACCCGGTCCCGTCATACTTTTCATGGTGCTGAAATGCAATAATAGCGGCAGCTTTAAGGAGATTCCGTTGTGAGCTTTTAAATATATTATACCCTATCGATGTATGGGTTTTTATTACTTCGAATTCTTCCGGGGTAAGTTTTCCCGGTTTATTGAGTATGGAATCAAGAATACCGACTTTACCAACATCATGCATTGGAGATGCCTGCTTTATAAGGTGTGCTTCTTCTTCATCCAGACCATATTTAATAGCAAGAAGATAGGAATATTCAGCAACCTTTTTTACATGGTAACCAGTCTCATGATGCCTGTTTTCAACAACTTCTCCAAGAGTATAAAGTATTTCCTTCTGTGTATCCTCTATTTCATTGGTAAGTTGAATATTCTCAAAAACACTGGATATATTCGAATAAAGAACCTTAATCAAATACCTGTCCGATTCTGTGAATGCCCCCGGGGTTTCAATATAAATAATATGATCATTTCCGATTTTGCTTTTAAGCAATCCAAGGTAATTGCTTTTATCAAAACGAATTGCTTTGTTTTGTTTTCTTAAATCATAAATTTTTTCAACGATTGAATCCGGATCCATCATGCTCAATTTCTTTTTCAGGTTATTTTCAAACCTGCCAATTGCTGCCATTATTACATAATCATTATCGATCTTTGATGCAATAAATCCCGAAATACTGTTATCTTCTATTCCTGTATCTAAGTTGAATAGTGCCTTTAATTGCACCAATATCTCCTGTAAAAACCTTGCAATCTGCTGCATCTCAAAAAGGCGTGCAGAAGCTTCAATGATCTTTTCCAGACCCTTCCGGTTCCTGTCTATAGTCATAAGGTTTTCATAGGACCGCAGTGATGCAATCACTGTGGAAAACAATTTCTGGGAGGTGAGTTCTGTTTTTTCCTTGTAATCGTTTATATCATAGTCTACAATTACCTTTTTTTCCGGTGCTTCCCCTGGCTGTCCTGTCCGGATTACTATACGGACCAGGGGATTCTTTAATACATCCCTTATATACTTAATCACTTCCAGACCGGAATTATCTTCTTCCATGACAACATCCAGAAGTATAAGTGCGGTGTCCGGGTTTTCTTTGACAAGTTTTATTGTTTCTTTACCAGAATAGGCATGCAGAAATTTAAGCCTTTGTCCTTTGTAGGTGACATCACTCAATACCATTTTCGTTACATTGTGGATTTCATACTCATCATCAACAATAATGATTTTCCATTCGGATGTATTTTCCTGGATATTTTGGTCTATTTCTTCCTCTGCATAGAGAATTTCATCTTCATTGTCTATCCCTTGAGTATGGGAATTATTCATATAGACATATCCTTAATCCAGAAATAATACCTTTATTTTCTGCTTTTCAATAACACAAATGTCATTCTTTTGTAAATTTAAACATAAAAGCAATAAAAAGCAATTAATGGTATCTGATATCTTTGAAAAATAACCCAATTTTACCTATTTATTTTTTGTCAATATATTCCGGATCGTAAGAATTTCATCCAGATTCATAAGAAAAATATCTACAAGTCCCGGATCAAAAATTTTGCCTTTTTGTTCTTTTATATATGAGAGTATTTTTTCAAGAGGCCACGCAGTCTTGTATATACGGTTATTGCCCAGAACATCGAAGATATCCGCAAGACAGGTAATACGGCCGAATATATGGATTTCTTCCCCTTTTAATCCCCCGGGATACCCCTTGCCGTCCCAGCGTTCATGATGCTGGAGGGCAATGATTGCAACAGCCTTCAGAAGTTTTCTCTCCGATTTCTTGAATATTTGATGTCCGATTGTTGTATGTTTTTTTACCACCCCGAACTCTTCTTCAGATAACCGTGATGGCTTATTTAAAATAGTGTCCAGTATCCCTACTTTCCCGATATCATGCATGGGAGAAGCTTTTTTTAAAAGTTCTGCTTCTTCTTTACTCAAGCCATATTTCAATGCAAGAATTTTACAATATTCCGCAACACGCTTCACATGATTGCAGATTTTATGGGATCGTGTCTCAACAACCTCGCCCAGGGTATAGAGGATTTCACTCTGGGTATCTTCTATTTCCCTGGTAAGGTATATATTATCATAAATACTGGATATATTTGATCCGAGGATTTCTATAAGGCACCTATCCGACTGGCTGAAATCTTCCCTGCCTTCCAGGTAGATAATATTTTTGTGCCCTGTTTTGCTTTTAAAATATCCGATATACAGATTATTATCAAAATGGTGAATTTTCTGATTTTTTACCACGTTATCCAGAATTTCCAGAATTTCCCCGGTCAATATTGTCTGAAGTTCTTCAATGGAAGTATTTTTATATTTTCCAATAACACATGAGACAATATACTTTTCGTTTACCACATCCACAACAAACCCGGAGATATAATCTTCCGGGACATCCCTGTCTCTTAATAGAAGAAGCCTTATCTGTTCAAGTACTTCATATGCAAGCTTGTCTGCGGATTGCATTTCAAAAAGTCTTGCCGATGCTTCTATTATTTTCTCCAACCCTTTCCGGTTCATATCAATGGTAAGCATGTTTTCATATGCCCGAAGGGATGCAATCACCGTGGAAAAAAGCTTTTGAGAGGTGAGTTCCGTTTTTTCCCTGTAATCATTGATATCGTAATCAACAATTACTTTCTTTTCCGGGGCCTGTCCCGGTTGTCCGGTTCTAATGATGATACGTACCAGCCGGTTCTGAAAATCTTCACGAATTTTTTTGATAATACTAAGCCCTGCGTCATCACTTTCCATGACGACATCCAGGAGGATGATTGCGATATCCGGATTATTCTTCATAATGTCCGAAGCCATTTCTGCGGTATATGCATGGAGAAATAATAAAGGCTTGTCCTTGTATGTTACACCCTTTAAAACCATTTTGGTTACATTATGTATTTCCTGTTCATCATCAACAATAAGAATTTTCCAGGGGGAAACGGTAGTAATATGTCTCTGTTTCTTTTCATCTATAAATACTATAACATCAGGGTCTTTGGATTTATCTCTTATCGATTTTGGCATAAGAATACTCACTTTAAAGTATGGGTTTTGGCCTATATAATGTCAAGTAAGGAACAATAATTTCAGCAATTCAACAATTTCTTCTGAGTATCAAAATTTTATAAAAAGTGATGATTTTTTTGGTCTGGATAAATAATAATTAGCTTGCTCTAAAAGCTATCTTATGAAAATCGTTGATATAATAATGAAAAGCCTTATGGAACCGTTTTTCAATTTCCCTGGGACAGTTAATGGAAAGAATCTCATTCCTGAATGAATGATTGCTTATAATCCGGGCGATGGTGGAAAGAGTAGAGAGATAGTGATTATGTTTTTCCGGCGGATTTGCAATAAGAAAGAGGAAATTCACCGGTTTTCCATCCGGGGAATCGTATTCTATCCCTGTTTTTGAAATACCGAGAACAACGAATGTCTTTTTTACTTCATCAGTTTTTCCATGTGCGATTGCAACACCATTCCCAATACCTGTACTCTGGAGTTTTTCCCTGCAAATCACCGCTTCTTCGAGTTTTTGAATGTTTTTAATAGTTCCAAATATAGAGACTTTAGAGATTAACTCTTTAATAGCATCGAATTTGCAGTTACTCGAAAGTGTTTCGACCGTTCCCCTTTCAAAACAGCATATTGTTTCCATACTCATTACATCCTGTCACTATAAATATCATATATATGTCTTTACATCAATACTTTTATAATCGGCAGAAAAAAAAATGTTAATAATTGTTATATTCTGTGAGCCTCCTGCAAAAATCCAATAGTATTTAAGGAATTTTTGCAAGAGGCTTCGGAGTATTTTTATTTTATTGTCCAGGAATTTCGATTTTCCACAACAAAGAGATGAAACCACAGATTACACCAATTTCGCAGGTTTTTCTATCTATTTCTGTGTAATCGGTGGTTTCCCTTTTCTTCCATTAAATAATTTGCGGAGCTATGTTCTTGAATAATAAAATCATAAAATACATGTTGCAAAGGAAGTAAATGTCCTGTACTATAAATTCCCATAATGAGAATAGAACTATTTAATAAACATCACTATCATGATGGTAGGGCAATACGGCTGCTCGATTCCTTTAAAAAGCACTTCGCAAAACCTGTCGAAGCAGTAAGTATAATCGACGTTTTTATTATCCAGGGTATCGAAAACCTGAGGAGAGAGGATGTAATAGAGGTCCTTTCCGACCCGGTTGCCCAGGATGTGCTGGTCGACGAGTGTGCAGGAACTACCGGTCTTTTACCGGGCTGGAATATCATGGCAGAGGTTACCTGCAAGCCCGGGGTGACAGATCCCATAGCTATGACCGCACGGGATGCCTTGAGAAATTACCTTGACCACCCGGTTCCCGGGGAAGCTTTAATACAGACTGCACAAAAATTTCTCTTTAAAGCCGGGGCATTATCAAAAGAAGATGAAAAAAAGCTGTTGCTTTTCCTTCATAATCCGCTTATACAATCCGGCACGCTTATTGAACGGTCAGAGTGGGAGAAAGGCAAAAAACTCCCCACTGTGTATCCTCACAAAGTTCAACCAAGCCCGGTAAATGTCGAATCGTTCGGGATTACCCGGATGAATCAGGATGAGTTAAAAAAGCTTTCAAAATCAAGGCTTTTGGCCCTTTCAGTAGAAGAAATGAAAGCTATCCAATCATATTTTCAAAAAAAGGATTTTCTTGCCCTCCGGACGGAAAAAGGATTATTACCGGGAATAACGGATGTTGAAATCGAGATGATTGCACAAACATGGTCAGAGCATTGTAAACATAAAATATTCAATGCAATCATTACTTATAAGGAAGAAAATAAAACAGAAACAATCGATTCCGTTTTCGACACGTATATACGAAACACAACCGAAAAATTAAAGAAAAAACGGAACTACCTGAAATCCGTGTTTCACGATAATTCAGGGGTAATCCAGTTTGATGATGAAACCCTTCTCTGCTTTAAGGTGGAAACACATAACTCGCCTTCTGCCCTGGACCCGTATGGTGGTGCAATAACAGGAATCGTGGGGGTAAACCGGGACATTATTGGTACAGGGATCGGTGCAAAACCGATTTTTAATACCAATTTCCTCTGTTTCGGGTATCCTGATACCCCGGCAGAAGAAATACCAGGGGGAATTCTTCACCCGTACCAGGTGATGACCGGTGTTCATAAAGGAATTATCGATGGGGGAAACCAGTCCGGGATCCCGGTGGTTTCCGGCGGTTTTCTCTTTGATGAAAGTTATCTCGGCAAACCGATTGTGTATTGCGGCACCGGGGGTATTCTGCCCATATCAATCCATGGAAAAGAAACATGGAGAAAAGAGGTAAAACCCGGAGATCTCGCTGTCATGACAGGAGGAAGGATAGGGAAAGACGGGATTCACGGGGCGACCTTTTCTTCCCAGGCTCTTGACGAGGAGTCCCCGACATCTGCTGTCCAGATTGGCGATCCCATTACCCAGAAAAAGATGCTCGATTTCATTATCGAGGCCCGTGACAGGGGGCTTTACCATGGGCTTACCGACAATGGCGCCGGGGGGCTTTCTTCCTCCCTCGGTGAAATGGCAACGATCTGCGGCGGGGTAAGAATTATGCTGGATGAATGCCCGCTGAAATACCAGGGGCTCGCACCCTGGGAAATCCTTGTTTCAGAATCCCAGGAACGGATGAGTCTTGCCGTTCCGCCGGAAAAGATCGCAGAGTTTCTCTCCCTGGCAATACGGCGGGATGTGGAAGCGACTGTTGTCGGCGAGTTTACCGATACAGGATTTGTGGAGGTGCTTTATGAAGGGGAATATGTCGGCTTAATAGAGATGGATTTTCTTCACCATGGCCTTCCTGTTATGAAACTATATGCAGAATGGACCCCTCAACGCACCTTGAGGAGTCAAGGTACCGCCGGTCAAATCCCATCCCTGGAAAACAGGGAGGTAAAATCCGATCTTCTTTCCCTGTTAAAAGATTCCAATATTGCATCCAGGGAAACCCTTGTCCGGCAGTATGACCATGAGGTGCAGGTGTATTCAGTGGTAAAACCCTTTGTCGGCGAAAAAGAAGACGGGCACTCGGATGGTGCTGTATTAAAACCGTGCTATGATTCGTATCGCGGAATCACCGTAACCCATGGGATATGTCCCCGTTATGGGGATGTGGATACATACCACATGGCGATGTGTGCTGTCGACGAAGCCTTTCGTGCGCATATAGCCCTTGGGGGAAATCCCGAAGAGGTATCTGCACTCGATAATTTCTGCTGGCCCGACCCTCTTGAATCGGAAACGAACCCGGATGCGCGCTATAAACTGGCACAACTTGTCCGGGCATGCAGGGGCCTCCATGATGCATGTATGGCGTATTCAATCCCGCTTATCTCCGGTAAGGATTCGATGAAAAACGATGCAATTGTGGGTGGAAAAAAGATATCTGTCCGTCCCACCCTTTTAATTTCCCTTATGGGCATTATTCCCGATATCCGGACTGCCATTACCACAGATTTCAAAAAGCCGGGAGACACTATTGTGCTTCTTGGTTATACAAATGGCGAACTCGGGGGAACACGGTTCGAACAACTTGTCGGAAAAGAACTCGGTAATTGCCCGGAAGTAAGACCGGCTGAAGCATATCCCCTGTATGAAGCAATGTACCAGGCAAATCAAAAGGGTCTTGTATCTTCATGTCATGACCTTTCGGATGGCGGGCTTGGAATTGCCCTCTGTGAATCGGCAATCGGGGGAAGACTCGGTGCAGCCATATGCCTGGATGATATCCCCGGTAACGATACGTCACAACAGGAAGATGCCCGTATTCTTTTCTGCGAATCGCCATCCCGGTTCCTCGTTACGCTGGCCGGGGAAAAGAAAGACATGTTCTTTGCCTTAATGAAAGATATTCCCTGTATTGCCGTCGGGCAGGTGACAGGAACCCCCCTCATCACCATAAATCGTGCAGGGAATACCCTGCTTTCAATCGATCTCGATACAATTATACGTGCATGGAAAACCCCTTTTGAATAACAACAGTTTTCATTACAGCTTCTTCAGTTTGAATAATGTCAGTATATGAAACAATGCGGCATGAAGAAGGAGAACTGCCAGATTATACCAGATTGTCCTGAAAACGAAACATCCCCATATCTTATCGTGTGCAGGAAAGATATTGACATCCGTTACCCAGTCTGTAATTCCCGCCAGATCCCTTCTTTTAAGCATTTTAAGCCATTCAACGGTTCCTGCATCATAAAAGTCTTTATGCACCGCCTCGTTCACTTCATAATCCAGGTATTCGGTGTAGTACCCGTTCGGTCCTGCCTTAATAAATATTTCTTTAATCTCCTCCAACTCTGTCGCAGATAATCCCTTTTTTAATTCATAAACGTTCTTCATATCATCGATCGCATAGTAGTTCTTTATCGTCTCCTTAAGTTCGGGATAATCTTTTTCCAGTTCCTTTTCAATACGATCTTCAAATTCCTTCACAGATATTTTAGGGGGAAGAGGATCCTTTACCCTGGATTTGAGTTGTGCAATCGGGGTGTAGATTATTTCATTGCTGTCCCATTGCCCCTTTTCATATTCCTGTCTGATAAGCATGATACGATCCGTATCCGTTACCTGGTAGAGAGGGTTGAAGTATTCACTTCCGGCAAGAAGCCCTTCATATGACCACCGTGCAAAGGTAATATCCGAATAGACCGGGACTACCCTGTTCATCACCTTTCCCATATCGGTAAACTGGACAAACATACCCCCGAATATGATCTGGGGTATGATGATGAGCGGGATAATATTAAAAGCAGCCAGGCCGGAGCGGAGGAGGGAGGATACGAGTATTCCCAGGGCAAAAGCGGCATACGTGGTGACAAATCCCATAAGGATAAAATAAAGGTAAAAATTTCCCATTGGAAGATGACTCAATTCCGGCGGGGGAAACACCGGTATTTTAAGGATAACAAATCCCAGTGACACAAAAACCACTACCTGGAGGAATGCGAAAAGTGAAAACGTAATCGACTTGGAAATAAGATACTGCCATGGTTTTATGTCCACAATCTTTTCCCGGATTAAAATGGGCCTGTCTTTAATGACTTCATTTACACTCGCCATAAGACCGAAAAAAATAAAAATAATGGAAGAAAGAAAGAGGTATTTGGTAAACTGGGTATTGGCAAAGAACATATAAGGGGATGTCCCCCCCTTGAGCAGGAAACTCAGGATAAGCCCCAGGATAAACGGTACCAGGAAGGTCATGATCATATTTGTCCTGTCGTTGAGTTTTTCCACAAAATTACGCCGGAATAATGAGATGAGGATTTTTAGCCTGGTAAAAATCGTTCTCTTTTTTGCAGGGGGTAGTTCTTTTGTAACTACCTGTTCTGCCTGATCTTCCTGTTCTTCCGCTGTTGTTATTTTGGAAAGGTAAAGTTGTTTCCAGTAATCGGGATCATATCGCCGGTGGGGAAGAAGTATTTGCCTGGGTTTACGAAATAACGTACGGATAATCTTTTCGAACCCTTTGCCCCAATCCTGTTTTCTCGTATAGAGGGGGAGCCCGTCTTTTCCCAGTTCCTTTTTTTCAAGTACATTGAATATGATTTCGGGGTTTACATTCCCGCAGGACGGACATTCGATAAAATCGTCCCGTAACGGGAAGAATTTCTTAAAGTACCGGATCGCTTTCAAACTGTTACCGTAATATGCACATTTCCCCCCGACATCCAGGAGCAGAAGCTTGTCAAATTTTTTGTAGATATCCGATCCGGGTTGGTGGATGATGACGAATACAATCTTTCCCCTTTTTGAAAGGCGTGAAAGAAGGCTTATAATCATTTCCGAATCTTTGGAAGAAAGCCCGGATGTCGGTTCATCCAGGAAAAAGAGATCCGGGTCGGCCAGGAGTTCCAGTCCGATGTTGAGTCGCTTCCTCTGTCCCCCGCTTAACACCTTCTGCACGGGATTCCCCACTTTCAGATTCTTCTTGTCCAGCAGTCCTATATCTTTCAGCACGCTTTCGATCAGGAAATTGATTTCCTTTTTGCTTCTCCCGGGCATTCGTATTTTTGCAGCATAATACAGGTTCTGGTACACGGTTAGATTCTCGAATAAAAGATCATCCTGGGGCACATACCCGATGTAATTTCTTACTTTATCGAAATGTTCATAAAAATCCGCCCCATTCACCAACACCTGCCCGCTGTATGGTTTCAGGTATCCGAGAAGGAGCTGGAGAAGTGTTGATTTCCCTGCCCCGCTTGCACCCATTATCCCGATCAATTCACCGCTTTTTGCTTCAAAGGAAAGATCATCAATCCCGATTTTGTTATTTTTGAATCTATACGTAAGATGATCCACCGTAAACCGGGAAAAATGGATAATCGATGTAATGATTTTTCCTGTATCGGTATGAAAGAGCACATGGTTTTTCCCGATAATAAGGGTTGAATCCTTTTTTATTTCTTTCTTCTCTCCCTGGTGTATTTCTTTTCCATTCAGGTATATATTATACGGCAACTTTTCTGTATGAAGGGCGAAATGTACCCCGTCTTTCACCTTGTGTAATTTGACAGGGATATAGAGTTCTTTTTCGTTCTCGTCATCAATATAGATATCGGCGAGTTGATCCTGGTCACTGATAATGAGGACATCTTTTTCAGGGGTAAACTCCTTGAGAGTATACACATCCCGGCTTTCCGTTTTAAGAATTTCCCGCAGCGGGATCTTGAAGCTGTTTTGAAGTACAACTGAATCCGATACATTGATAAAAGAAAAAGTATCGATCTCCTGCTGATTTACCTTTATTGAACAATTTCTCTCTGTATTTTTATATAACCGGATAATATTCTGTGAGACATCGATCCTGAAATCTGCCCGGGCAAAATCGATCTTTTTCACCATTTTCTGGTTTTCATAGGTAAGATACATCTGCTTGCTGTACCCGTTCTGTTTTAGTTTAAAAAACAGGGCAATGTCACTGGTATGGATATCCTTCTTGTTTACGGAAATAACCTTTTTCCCTTCCAGGGGGACAATCTGCCCCGTATGGATGAGTTGTTCATCAACAAACATCGAAGCTTCGGGATGTTTGTTCACCAGGTAATAATGACCGTGAATCTCAAAGATTTCACAACTGCAATTATTGTATACAATATCAACGCTTTGCGGATCTTCACCGATAGCGATCTTCCTGTTTATATTGTCTGCAAAATCAAAATCATACATATCCACAAGCAGTGATTTGATAAGGTCTGCATCTTCTTCCTGAATGGCAAAGAAACCGCACACATTATCGAAAATTAACAGTTCGCTTTCCGTAATACCGTCTGCCCCGAGGAGTTCGTATATCTTCATGATTAACGATATCTTCCCCATATAATCCTTGCCATAGTCCCTGTTCACATTGTCCAGAATTGATTCAAGGACCGGTTTTTCTTTGAGTGCCTTGAGGAATCCCTGGAACACATCCTCGGCAACATTTTTCGGGTAGTACTGCTTGATGTATTGAGAAAAGAAATCGATCTCCTGTTCAGACACCTTGCCATCCGCCTGGATGACATAAGCCATAAGATTGACCAGGTTCAGGTTTTCAGGTTTTATATCCGGCATGGTTTTTCTCCCCTGTAATAAGTGGATTTGTATTGCGTTGGCAGCCAGGTTACATAGATTAGAATAAATAATAAGCACCTGGATAGTTTGTTTATTGAATTGTGGGCCTGGCCAACGTCATGATATGAAGTATATGCATGACAGGGGAGAAGTCAAGGAGAGGAGAGAGCGGGAAATGAGTGTGTATTTTATGGAAACAGTATTTGACAGTGCAGAATTTTAAGATTTTTGTTTCTCCCGGGAGTAAATTCGCCCGCTCGAATCTCTTTAATTCCTTGAATGGTTGTTTGACCTCTGCTTCCCTGTCGTGAACATAAATTTGAACCACTTCCGGAATTTTATACTCTTTTCCTTAAATGATATACAATTGTTCTGTCTTCCATAAGTTCCGGCCCCGCATATATCTGATAACCATTTCTCTTCCAGAATTTTATAGCTTCCCCATTATTTACCTGTACTCCGGAATAAATATATTCTATTTTTTTATTCTTAATTATTTCTGACTCGATTAATGTGACGACCCTGGTTCCAAGTCCTCTTTTCCTGTATGGTTTGGCAATCATTAAAAGTGCAAGATATGCCTGATTTGGTTTATCTGAATAATTCCCTGAACAAAAATCAATAATACCAGCCATTATTTTATTTTCAATTATTCCACAGTAGAACCTGTTTTCTTCTTTTGAAGAGTCAATATCGGCGATTACCATATCCATAGAGGCTTTTGGTACCGGACCAAGCTCAAGGAAATCCTCACATTCCCTGTATATCTGAAAAACTGTCTCCATTTCATCTGTTTTTACCGGCCTTATTTCAAGTTCCCGATCACGTATGGGAAACACAGACTCACCTCACGATAAAGTGATTTTTTTTATAAAAAAGTATCATTCCGGGGCGGCTGCGTATTACCATCCGGTAACCACAGCTTTTTTAAACATGGCCTTCTCTTTGCTTCAATAACAAAAGGCAAAATATCTTTATCGAACAATAGCGGATCATAGGTATCCTCATTTTCGATAGAAAACCATTTATACCCTGTTAGTTTATCAAATCCCGCTGAATCAAGTATGATATGTTGCTTCTCCTTAATTGAGGCGATTGCAACAAAATATTCTTTATATTTTCTGTCCGGATTATTATGGGAGAAATTGAATAGCTCATGGATATCAATTTCTACACCTAATTCTTCCATTATTTCACGTCTGATTCCTTCCACCGGTTCTTCATTTTCTTCCAGTCCGCCCCCGGGCAGCCACCAGTATCTTTTCCCTTCCGGTGTTTCGTGTTCCACAAGCAGAAGTTCTTTTAATGAGTTGAGTAAAAAAGCACAGCACCGGCTATGACGATTAGACATTTTTTCTATTCAAGTTCTTTCAAACTGGCAAGAATCCGCTCTCTGTTTGCCCTGTGTTCTGCAAGCCTGTCGCGCTGTTTCTGCACCACATCCGCCGGCGCCCGGTTTACAAAGTTTTCGTTATTCAGTTTCTTTTCACTCGCCTCAATCTCTTTTTCAACCCGGGAAAGTGCATCGTTCAGGCGCTTTTTTTCTTCTTCATCATCGATTACATCGTGAACAAAGATCTGGCATTCTGCAACAAGTTTGTATGCTGAACCGGGTATTCTCTTTGCCCCTGTCTTTACCGTGAGTTCACCGATTCCCCCGAGTTCCTCTACAATATAGGCTTTCCGGGAAATAAACTCTTTTATCCTGTCTACCGGACTTACCGTTACCACAAGTTTTTCCTTTGGCGGCACATTCCGTTCCGAACGTATTTCCCGTACTGCACGTGTTATGTCCTGTAATAAAGCGAATTCCGCATGGATGGTTTCATTTTCAAGTCCGGGTAAGGGAACGGGCCATGGGGCATTGATAAGCTGGTCTGTCACTGTTACTGCTGCCAGGTTTCCGAGTCCGCGGACAGGGGCATATTCACCAAGTATCTGCCAGAGATGTTCTGTAATAAAAGGAATAAACGGATGGAGGAGTCTTAATATCTGGTCCAGGCAGAAGGATAGAACCTGGGTTACGACTCCCCCGGATTGTTCATTCCTGTTTCCCAGTCTCGGCTTGATAAGTTCAACGTACCAGTCGCAGAAAGATGACCAGAAAAAATCACGTACGGCGTTCAGTGCAAAGCTGGGGTTGTAATTTTCAAGTCCCCTGTTCACTTCCCGGATGGTATTACTCAAGCAGTCAAGTATCCAGAGGTCTTCAAAGGCCAGGTCATTATGCGTTCTTTCTGTGGCCAGGACATTGTGCATGTTCATGAATGCAAAGCGGGCCGAATTCCATAGTTTTGTACAAAAGGCTCTCCCGATTTCGAATCGTTCACTGGTCAATTTCGCCTGTTTCAGATGGGGCAAAGTACCAAGAACGTCAAATTCCTTTTTACACGCATTACACACATAGCAGAATATATTCCCCCCGTGCTTTGTACCCCCCAGGTCATTATGGTGCCCGCATTCCGGGCATATGGCAGTCACCGGGAGCCGGATATCCTGTGTCCCTGTCTGCATATCGGAAAGAACATAGCGTATTGCATCTGTTCCGTATGCATTGATAATATCCACCGGATCAATGCCGTTTCCTTTGGATTTACTCATCCGGACGCCCTTGCCATCCAGGATATTGGCATGAATAAACACATCGGTAAAAGGGATATCCCCGAGGCAGTAAAGACCGGCAAGCACCATCCGTGCAACCCAGAGGGTAATAATGTCCCGGCCCGTAATAAGGCAGCTTCCCGGGTAATAGTATGAAAGACAGTCCTCAATGCCGTCCCGGGGCTTGCCCAGGGGGGTCTGCCCTTCATCAACCTCTGCTGTTTCCGGCTCCGGCCACCCCAGGGTGGAAAAGGGCCAGAGTGCGGATGAAAACCAGGTATCCAGCACATCCGTATCCTGTTCATACCCATGGGATTCAAGTACCTTAATAATGTCTTCTGCATCGCTTAAAAGACAGATATCCACCCTGCATTCTTCATCCTCCTGCCATACAGGAAGATTAAACCTTTCAAGTCCTGCCCCTGTAACAAGTACTTTTTTTTCTGTTTGTATGGTATTGATACTTATAACAAACTCCCTGCCCGCTTCCTTCTGTCTTTCACATAAACAGATAAGTTCTGCAAAAAGTGCTTCTGATGAAAGCTGATCCTTTTCAAATGTTTTTGACCAGACAGGGATCCGGTGTCCCCACCAGAGTTGCCTGCTTATAGGCCAGTCCCTTTTCTCTGAAAGCCAGTCCAGGTAGGTCTTTTTATACCGCTCAGGATGGATTGTTACCCTTCCGTCGATAATAGCATCCATGGCTGCCTGTACCAGTCCGGGGCTCTTGAACTCTTTGTCCGTACCCCGCCCCATAATAATACCATCATCAACATCACCCATTTTTATGAACCACTGGTCTGATAGAAACGGTTCGATCGGTGTCTTGCTCCTGTCACTGTGCCCGATCTCTACAGTCCTGTCTTCGATACGGTTTAAAAGCTTCTGCTTATCCATATCCTGTACCACCTTTTCCCGCGCAGCAAACCGGTCCATCCCTGTATATGGTCCTGCGTTCTCATTCAGGGTGCCGTCCTCATTCAGGATATTGATAATGTCAATCTCATCCCTGTGACGCATCCACACTGCATAATCGTTATAATCATGGGCAGGGGTTATCTTTACACAACCCGAACCGAGTTCGGGCTTTGCCCATTCATCCAGGATAAGCGGTATGGGTCTGTTTAAAAGGGGAAGGTTTACCTTTTTCCCGGCCATAGCCATATCACGGAGTTTCAGAAGCCCGGGAAGGATCGTCTTTTTCCGTTCATAAAGCCCTTCAAGTTCTTTTTCCAGTTCAGCTTTACTCCCCGGCCCTGCATGGGAAAACTCATGTTCCGTTTCCCTTATTTTATGATTCAAGGCACCTTCCGGTTCCGGGTGTACTGCCACCGCGGTATCGCCAAGCATTGTTTCCGGCCGGGTAGTTGCAACAATCACGGCACCCGGCCCCGATTCTCCCGGATCAATCACCGGGTAAATAAGATGCCAGAAATGCCCGTCTACTGTTTCATAATACATCTCATCATCGGATATTGTCGTATGGAGAAAAACATCCCAGTTTACCAGCCGTTTTCCCCGGTAAATAAGACCGTCCCGGAACATCCGGAAAAAAGCATACCGTACAGCCCGTGCACAGACATTATCCATGGTAAACCGCTGCCGGTCCCAGTCGCAGCTGCATCCCATACGCTGCTGCTGTTCGATAATTCGCGCCTGGTACATGTCCTTCCATTTCCATATTCGTTTTACAAGACCTTCCCGTCCGATTTCGTGGCGTGTAATATTTTCAAGCTCTTTGAGCCTCTTTTCAACCACAGCCTGGGTAGCAATGCCTGCATGGTCTGTACCGGGCATCCAGAGGGTATTGTCCCCCATCATCCTGTGCCAGCGTATAAGGAGATCCTGCATACCATTGTCCATGGCATGCCCCATATGAAGTGCACCGGTGACATTGGGAAGAGGCATCATTACTACATAGCGTTTATCCCGCTTTCGTTCATCCGGTACAGCGTGAAATGCGCCTCCCTTTAACCAGAGTTTATAAATTTTTCCCTCCACTTCGGAAGGTGTATACGTTTTCGATAATTCGGCCTTTTCACTCATCTTCTTATACCTGACTTTCCTTATTATGCTATTCTGATTTACCATCCTGCTAAAATAACAAGGTTAAATCAAAATGGCTGAACGCTGGCCACCGGGTTAAATAAACCGGGTTATGGGTGTAACCATCGTTATGATATGGTAGTTATATAATTAATGAAACAGGAAGTCAATGTAAAGGGTGTTCTTTCAGCGGTTCTGAATATGAGATTTATGCTATGTGAGTATTTTAAAAATTTATATTGCAATAGGTGTTTTTATCTATCATAATGTGTTATAAGGAAGGATATCCTGTATAAATGCGATAGTATATAACAAGGAGGTATTCGATGAAACAAATTAAAATCCTTATCATTGTTATGAGTTTTTTGTTATTAACTTCTGTTCTTTGTGCAGATACAATGAACTGGATAATACACATAATGGCCGGTATGAAGTTTACCGTGCATTTTAACGAAAAGGATTCCAAATACAAGGGATTATTAAAAAAAGAACCCCTCGATTTTTTACGAAGCGGGGAATCATATGATGTTATTTATAAAAACGGTGAATTCTTGTGCAGCGGGTATCATAATAAAAGGAAGCAAAAGGGTACATGGGGCGATTCAAGGGGAAATCCCCTGAACAACCAGATTTCTCTCTGGGGCAGGATATTTGCATTTGACGGGGAAGGAAATATCTATGATGCCGAGCATGGTCTTGTCGGACACTTAACAAGATAATAAAAAATTTTTAATTCAAATATCTTCCTCACTCTTGACATCCAGGTAAGTTGGGTGTACGTTTTCATATCTTTTTAAAATTTCACTACTGCATACAGGGAAAGATCAAGGAGGAACCATGTATAACATAGCGGTAATCGGCGGGGACGGCACAGGCCCGGAAGTAGTCCGGGAAGGAATAAAGGTATTAAAAAGTGCGGGTGATAAGTTCACTATCAAGTTTGATTTTCACTATTATGATTTTGGCGGGGACAGGTATCTCAAGACAGGGGATACACTTCCTGATACTGCAATAACTGAGTTAAAGCAATATGATGCAATCTACCTGGGCGCTATCGGACATCCGGATGTGAAGCCGGGTATCCTTGAAACCGGGATACTTCTTAAACTCCGCTTTACCCTGGATCAGTACATTAACTTAAGGCCGATAAAGCTGTATCCGAATGTGGAAACACCCCTGGCAAACAAAGGACCGGAAGACATAGATTTTATTGTCGTGCGGGAGAATACGGAAGGACTCTACTGTAGTATCGGGGGTTTTTTAAAAAAAGGAACACCGGACGAAGTGGCAACCCAGGAAATGGTCAATACAAGGAAAGGGGTTGAACGCTGTATCCGTTATGCTTTTGAAGCCACCCGGAAGCGGAATAAAAAGAAGACCCTTACCCTCTGTGCAAAGACAAATGTCCTTACCTATGCCCATGATCTCTGGTGGCGGGTGTTTATGGAAGTATCAAAAGAATATACGGACATTAAACCTGAATATGCTCATGTTGATGCAACCACCATGTGGATGGTCAAGAATCCCGAGTGGTTCGATGTCATCGTGACAACAAATATGTTCGGGGACATTATTACCGATCTCGGCGCCATGATCCAGGGAGGAATGGGAATTGCCGCGGGCGGGAACATCAATCCGGAAGGTGTTTCAATGTTTGAACCCATCGGCGGATCCGCACCAAAGTATACAGGGAAAAATATTATCAATCCCCTTGCTGCCATCTTTGCCGCCCAGATGATGCTCGATGTACTTGGAGAAGAACAGGCAGCACGTGCAATAGAAGAATCAGCAGTAAAGACTATAAGCAGGATGAAAAGCATGGCAGCAGGGAAAATGGGATTTACCACCACAGAGATCGGGGATATGGTTGCAGATGGTGTATGAAACTGGTTATACAGATACCCTGCTATAATGAAGAGGAAAGCCTCCCCATTACCTTAAAGGAACTTCCACGTGAGGTTGATGGTTTTGATGAAGTGAAGTGGTGTGTGATTGATGACGGCAGTACGGACAAAACAGTGGAAGTGGCCAGGGCCTTCGGGGTGGATTATATTGTAAGTTTAAAACATAACAAGGGATTGGCCAGGGCCTTTATGAAAGGACTTGAGGTCTGCCTGAAGTCGAATGCCGATGTTATTGTGAATACGGATGCGGATAATCAGTATAATGCAGGTGATATCCCCAGACTCGTTCTTCCCATTATAAACGGGGAAGCCGATATGGTGATAGGCGAAAGACCGATAAACAAGATAAAGCATTTTTCTCCTTTAAAAAAATTATTGCAGAAAGTCGGCAGTTTTGTCGTAAAAGCGGTTAGCGGTACGCAAATTGCGGATGCACCAAGCGGGTTCCGGGCTATTTCCAGGTATGCTGCCATGCATCTGAATATATTCAGCACGTATACCTATACCCTGGAGTCGATTATTCAGGCGGGGAAAAAGAATCTGAAAATCACTTCTGTTAAAATACATACAAACGATCATATCCGGCCGTCACGATTAATGAAAAGCACTTTTTCTTATATTATAAAATCGATTATCACGATTATCCGGATTTTTGTTGTATATAATCCCTTCCGTTTTTTTATGACCCTGGCGATAATGCTGTTTATCCTGGGATTGATTCCCGGGATCCGGTATGTCATCCTTTTTATTGCCCGTGCGGAAAGCGGACATATTCAATCACTCATTCTTTCGGCCATACTCCTTATTATGAGTGTGCAGATCGGTGTTCTTGCCTTTATCGGGGACCTTAATGCAGTGAACAGAAGTATCATGGAAGACATTCAGTATATGTTAAGGAAAAAGAATTACAAGGAGTATGATTTTGAGAAAGATGATTTTGAATGATGATATTCCTGCCGGTAACTGGGAGAATAAGTACGAATCGAAAAATCCTGTTGCCAGGTTTCTCATGCAACGGTTTATGAAAACCATGAAATTAATCATATTACAAAGGAAAAGCGAGATCACTTCCATATCCGAAGTCGGCTGCGGTGAAGGATATGTAACCAGTGAAATCCATAATATGGTTCCTTTTGTAAAGATAAAAGCGAGTGATTTTTCAGGAGAAATTATAAAAACAGCAGGAGAAAAATTTCCATTCCTCGATTTTTATGTTAAAAGTATCTACGATCTGGGTCCGGAAGACAGCGCGGATTTCATTATCTGCTGCGAAGTCCTGGAACACCTCGAATTCCCGGGAAAGGCCCTGGAAAGGCTTGCTGTTATTACAGGAAAATACTGTCTTTTAACTGTCCCGAATGAACCCCTCTGGAGATGCCTGAATATGATACGGGGTAAATATCTCAATGATTTCGGGAATACCCCGGGACATATACAACACTGGTCATTACATCAATTCGTAAAGCTTGTTAAAACATATATGAATGTATTAATGGTAAAATTCATTCTCCCATGGACACTGGTATTGAGTAAAAAAAAGTGAAAACAAAAAAATCGAATATCATCATCAGTATTGCAGGATATAGTATTTTAATTCTTTCCTTTGGTTTTATTATTTATTCACTTAAGAATATCGATCTGAAATTCCTCTTTACTGAAAAACACATCCCCTTTCTTTTTTTCCTGATTCCTCTTTTTCTCCTTTATTCCGGGGTTGTCCTTCTTCTTGCAGTGAATTTCAGTGTTACCATGAGCAGGATCAACAAAGACAAGAAAATCAACCTTTTGATTGTTCCCGGATATTTAAAAGCCAATATCGGAAAATATCTTCCCACCAACCTGTTCCATTTTGCCGGCAGACACATTCTTTTCAATACTATGGGTTATGAAAATAAAAAAATACTGGCCGGTAATATCATCGAGTTCATAATCCTTATTGGCATTTCCCTTCTTCTTTTACTCACCGGCATACTGGGGGGCTTTATTTCCATTCCACAAGCCGCTTTCGATATGATTCTAAGGAACAGGATACTCTTCACTGTCATTATTACAGCGGCTGTTCTCATCATCATTATCTTATTAATAAAATTCAGAATAAAGAATTTTATTGCCCGGGTTACTTCCCTTTTGTCCGGTCTTAAACCAGGGATTGTGCTGCTTCTCGTACTCTCCTATTCCGTCTTTTTTATTGTATCCGGCACCATGTTATATAGTATTCTTACTTATTTTTCAGGGATTCCCTTTTCCATGAAGGATCTTCTCTATGCCCTTTTTTCTTTTTCTGTCTGCTGGCAGATCGGTTTTATAAGTCCCGGGGTTCCCGGGGGAATCGGGGTAAGGGAAGCATTACTGCTTTTGTTTTTTAAGGACTTTTATGGGGAGACAATAGCATTTTATTCAGGAATTGTCTTAAGATTAATCACAATTTCCGGTGATGTTATTGCTTTTTTTTATGCATTTTTATTAAATAAGCTATTCAGAAATATCAGGACAGAACAATGATGAGAAAAATAGTAAACAGCATTACAAAACCATTAAAGGGTACATTGATAACGGGTGGAAAGTACTTTGCTTCAAACTGGATCGAACTTATTTTTAAACTCGTCTATATTATCATTCTTGTTATTATTGTACAGTCAATTTTCGCCTTTGGTTTCAAAGCATGGCTTTACCCGATTAAACTGTACCAGTATTATGATGAATGTTCATATATAAGTATGGGAAAATATTTCCGTCTTTTTTCCCCCTTTACTCTTTTCAAGGATTATCTTTTAAAAGACAAACCGATTCCTCCTGTTTACCATGAATTTCACAGCCGGGCTGTTTACTGGTCGTATATTCTGTCGTTACCCATGAAACAATCCACCGATGTGGAATACCTGCATCATTTCCGTGCGCTCTTTTTTGCATTTGCCACCCTGGTATTTTTTTTCATTGGCCATAAACTGGCGGGATTTACCGGGGGTGTTGCAGCTGCCGCTTTCTGGATCGGGACACCCATACTCAATTACTGGGGGAAATTCTTTATGACGGATGTTCCTTCGCTTGCTTTTATTGCAGCGGGATACCTCTTTTTACTCTATTCCGACCGGTCCCGGTTAAGTGCACTCCTGGGTGGTTTTCTCATAGGGTTTGGAGCATTTACCAGGTTTACGACAATTGTCCTCGCTTTTCCCGCCCCGTTTATTATACTGGCGAATTTCTTTCATCCGTTTAAACGGCGAAACTACCAGATCATTGGTGAACTGGCAAAAACCCTTTCCGGCTTTGTCTTTGCCACACTCCCTTTCCTTGTTTTAAGTACCTTATTATACAGAAATCCCCTCCAGCCTTTTAATGCAGCCAGGTATGCCGTGAACCAGTCCCCGGTAGATGATCCTGGTTATTATATCCGTAATATCTGGATAGAGGCGGGTCTCCCCATGAAAATCGGTGCAATCCTTTCGATTCTTGCCGTGTTCATCCTTGCTCTTTCCTGGGGACTCAAACAGGTAACGGTGAATGAAAAAAAAGGAAAGACCCCGCTCATAAACCTTGTCAGTTTCCCGAAAAGCTTTGTTTCCGGTCTTCTCTACCACGGGATTATCCTGGTTTCTCTCATTCTTACCACCTCCATTTATTTAATGGGGGTTACGGGTATTCCCCACAAACTTCCAAGGTATATTGCAGGCGGGGTCGTTCCCCTTATCATTATTGCAGCAATGGGATTCGGGGCATTTGAGAAATTGATTCTCCAGTTTTTAAGGATTCCCTTAAAACGGATTACCGATTCTTTTAACTCATTCATGCTCTCGGTTGCCCGGGAACTCAAGAGGATTTCCCCGCGAAAGGAATTCTTAAAGATAAGAAATGCAGTGGTCCGTTTTTATCTCCGGCTTAAGAGGGAAGATGTTTTATCGATTGTATCGTCCGTTATATGGTGGTTTCACCATGAAAATCTTATCCGTGTTTTCAAAAGAACAAGCCTGTATTTTCAGAAGCGCTTCCGTTTTATCTGCAATATCTGGTTTATCGTTGGTTTCCTGTTCCTTGTCATTTTAGGTATAAGCATTCATGCATTAAGGGGTGTCCCGCAGAATGTATGGGACTCCACCATGAACAGGAAGTTCGATTTTAAATACAGTATTCCCGGAGAGATTGTAAAAAATACAGCAGGCCACATTGTAAGGCGGTTACAGCCCGAATATAACTTCGCAACGACGACACCTGCGGGAATAGACTGGGACATGAGTATTAATGAAAAATTAAGACTCGTAGAAGAAGACCCGGGAAAGGCTTACAGCACACTGAAATATATTTATGGCTATTATCTTGACCTGTACAGTGAACTCAATAAACTGATGAAACCTACAGAGGTGTTATATGTGGACAGGTTGCTTTATATTCCCTTTACGCCCGGCTATATAACGTATGCTTCCATATGGCTGGATGATTATGTTCAGTACGGCTACTCCCTTCAAACCCTTATTAGACGGGGATATTTCCCCTACACCGGGTATGTTGTCGTTTTTAAATACCGGGGGTCGGAGTTTTTCAAGGATGAGGAAACAGAAGAGGAAAGCGGGGGCGAAGAAGAAAGTGCCGGTGATGAGAAAAAAGAGGAAAAGGCGTATGATTACTTCCGGTCCATAAACCGGCCTGCGGTGCAGCAGCATGGAAGTTTCGAATATGTAAAGAGTGTGAGTTATTTTGAAATTTACCGGTATAAAGGGGGAAAACCGTTCCCTTATCTTACAGAAGGGGAAGGAGAAAGAGAGGAAATGACGGAATCCATTGGCGAGACGGGTGGGAAGAAAGAAAACGAAACGATGATGTTTCTGAAGGAACAGTATAAGAAGTTTTTCGAGTTCTGGCTTGCGATTTTTGAAAAGGAAAAGAAGGAAGAAGCCGCAGAGTAGAATTCGCCTGTGATTGCCGGAATAAACTCAAGGCTGGATATATTAATGAACATAACTGCTGAAACGATTAAAGAATTTACTATGAATTCAGGAAGTGATCTTTGTGGAATTGCTTCGATAAATCGATTTGTTAATTTACCGCCATTATCTAATCCAAAGGATATATTAAAAACTGCAAATTCCGTAATTGTTATCGCGAAGAAATTTCTCAGGAGCAGTATAAATCTAAACAGTACTATACCTTATACGATTATTCGTAATCATTTGAGTAAAGAAATTGATGAGATAACAATAGGATTGTCATATTTTATTGAAGCACATAATTATATTGCTTTCCCAACAGGTGCAATTGAACCATGTAATTTTAATAAGAATTTGTTAAAAACAGTTGGTTTAATATCATTAAAAAATGCTGCATATCTGGCAGGATTAGGTGTAATCGGGAAAAACACCCTGTTAATTACCCCAGAATTCGGTAATATGGTCTGGTTGGGAGCTGTAATTACTTCTCTGGAATTAGAGCCTGATCCAATTCTTGAAAAAAATCCATGTCACAAAAATTGTAAAATATGTATAGATAATTGTCCTGTAAAAGCGCTTGATGGGAGTAAATTTATGGATCAACAAAAATGCTGGGATTTTGCGTTTGGTGAATCAGAAGAAGGAGAATGGAGAATAAAATGTTTTAAGTGTAGACAAATATGCCCATTCTCAAATGGTTATAAATAATCGAGTTTACTGCGCTTACGTCCGGGGATACCAGTGAGTATAATTGATGATAACGGATATTCTTTTCAATGGTTCCGGGAATCAACCCGGACGGGAAATTATATATCCTGGTACTTAATACAATCTCACGTTGAAGATCGGCGTCCCCAAATAGTGCAGGTGATCGGGGGGGGAGAAGGAAAAATGAAGAAAGCAATAATCATTGGTGCAAGTTCCGGTATTGGAAAAGAGCTTGCAAAAATATTGTCGAATGAAAATTATATTGTCGGTCTTGCTGCAAGAAGATTACACTTATTAGAAAATTTACAGCGTGAATTAAAAAATAAATCAATTGTTACCTATATTGATATATCAAAATATAATGAAATTGAGGAAACGTTAGCAAGACAGTTTTTTTGACAGAAAAATGCTATTTCTTAAGCATATCATTTGACAATATATAAAAAATCATTAAAGAATTCTCTTAAAGTCTTTTGAATTGATTCCTTTCTCATAATTTCTTGATATCTTGAAAATTCTTCGTGTGTCATTTCCCGGCCTTCTTTATAAGCTTTCTCATTTAAATCCAGGAGTTCTTTAATATCTTTCTGAATATTTTCCTGTTTTTCATTTTCAGTAATATACTCTTTAACCTGTCTTTCCAATTCGTTTCCTTTCATAAAAAATTGTCCTTTCTCTAAATAATTTATGTAAAAAATCATTTTTCTGCTTTATTTTATATACCCATTTAACACCTTACCCTTTTTTAAATTGGCGTTTTCTTGGGTAATATTGTACCCGGGTCTTATCAATAATATCACTCATGATTTTATGCCCCTGACATCATTTTTAAGACTTCCGGTTCCTCAATTTTTGTTCCGGGCATTCTCTTTTATCCTTCAAGTCTTTTCTGTTTATTTCTTCCAATTCTTGCTTTTTGTATCTTTCATTAGAAAATCCTTAACAAAATTATGCTATACATTAGTATAGTATAATTTTGTTATATGTCAATAGTTTTTAAATAGTTTCTTAAATAGTTCTTTAAAAATGAAACAACCTTTGCAGCATAATTCCCGCCTGTTCCTTATATAGGATTCTTTATTGCAGGAAATAAAACTGGATTTCCTCATCTTTAAGGTTATTCTCTCTTTTATCCATAAAATAATCCTGGATAAAAGACTGCTAAAAAATGACAAACAGTATTGTAATTTTCAGAAAGATGTATTAGTGTATTTCGAATTTGCTTGCTTTTTCGTTAAAGGGATGTACGCAACAGGGTGAGACATAGCGAGGGCGCGGTTAATAGTGGCTGTTACAGGAAAAACCACTCAATTTAGACAGTAAATAATAATTGAATACGATTTAATAGAGTGAAGAATGAAATTTAAGGAACTGGAAACAAATAGATTATTTCTTCGAAGATTTAAGAAAGAAGATATAAATTTTATCTATACTCATTTTTCAAATAAGGATGTTTCAAAATATCTCTATGACAGCGAACCACCCGGAAATATCGATGAAGCAAATTGTATTCTTGAATGGTGTATGGATTTTAATTCTGAAAGACATATTCGCTGGTGTATACTATTGAAAAAGGGACTTAAACCCATAGGCACTTGCGGATTTCATAATTATGATATACAGAATAATTCAGCTGAAATAGGTTACGATTTGTCTAACATATATTGGAATAAAGGATATATGTCGGAAGCATTAAAAAAAATGTTATTATATGGATTTGACGATCTTTGTCTAAATAGAATTTATGCTTGCGTTTATGTAGAAAACATTCGATCAAATAAATTATTAGAAAAATCGGGCTTTACCCTGGAAGGGATAATTAGGGATAAACATCTATTTCGTGGAAAATATTACGATCACAATTTATTCTCTTTGCTTAAACGTGAGAGATCTGAATGCATATAAAAAAATCCAGGTTCCATTGTCTTTTTTTAAAATCTATGGTAATATATATATGTGTTTCTAACCCTGTTTAAAGCTGGGAGGGGACGAGACAAATTCTTCACAATTCATGACTTGCAAAAGGACCTTTTTTACAAGTACACATTGGCAGTATATTCAGGGAATGTTGGTGGATCCATCCGGGAAAAGCAATATGCGTTTGACTCAGAGGATGAAAAAAAAGCTGTTTTGCAGGCGCTTTTTAAACAAAAAATAAAAGAAGGGTATAAGGTTATCTATGAGTATCCTAAAAAACTCAAAGGTATATTGACAAGGGATACCGCTTAACTCTAAATAAACAGTTATGAATACAATAGACGGCCTTTTCTCCTATCTTGAGTCATTTACCAATCTTGAAAAGAATCAAAAGTATTCAGGACGAACGTACAGGCTGGACAGGATGTATACCCTGCTGGACATGTTTCAGAACCCGCATTGTGCTTTTAAAACAATACATGTAGCCGGTACCAAGGGAAAAGGTTCGACAGCTGCTTTTATTGCATCAGTATTGAAAACCAATGGCTTTCGGACAGGTCTTTATACATCGCCGCATGTGTCCTCATATTGTGAACGGATTACGGTAAACCAGGATTTCCCGGACAGCAGGATACTTTTGTCAATCGGAAAAACAATAAAAGAAAAAGTGAGTGAATTGCATGACTTTCATCCTACGACCTTTGAACTTCTTACCCTTCTGGCCTTCTGTTATTTCCGGGAAACAGCATGCGAATATGTTGTGGCAGAGGTTGGAATCGGGGGAAGGCTTGATGCAACAAATGTCATATGTCCTTTAATAAGTGTGATTACTCCCATTGATATTGAACATACTGATGTGCTGGGAAATACCCTGCCTGAAATAGCCCGGGAAAAAGCGGGAATAATAAAACAGGGGATACCTGTTTTTTCCGGCATTCAGCAGGAACCGGTAAAACAGGTTATAAAAAAGGTAAGTGATGAAAAAAAAACCACTGTAATTTTCCTGGATGAAGTAATAGTAGAATTGGATGTTGCCCTTTCCCCCGGATATACATTATGCAAGCTGAAACTCGAAGGCAGGGAAAGAATATCGTTTTCCCTTTCAATGCCGGGTGAATTCCAGGCAGAAAATGCAAGCCTTGCATATATAGCCCTTACATCCCTGTTCCCGGCCATTTCCCCGGAAAAGGTAAAAGCTGGGTTTATAAGCACAAAACTTCCCGGAAGGTTTGAGATTATCGGGAATAAGCCGGTAATCGTGCTTGATGGTGCACATACACCGCTTGCGGTAAGCAGGGTTCTTTCTGCCTTTCAAGCGTTGTATCCAGGAAAAGCGATATTGATTTTCGGTTCTGCCATGGGGAAAAATCATGAAAAAATGTCTGCTATTCTTGCCCCATATTTCCATGTGATCATTATCTCGACACCTGGTTATTTCAAGGAAAGTGATCCCCATGCGGTGTATAAGGCTTTTAAGGCAAAGAATAAAAACACCATCTTAATAAAAGAGCCCCGGAAAGCGCTTTTCAAAGCTCTCCGGAAAGCGCACGGAAAGCTGCCTGTCCTGGTTACGGGCTCGTTTTATATGGTGGCGGAAATACGGAGAATTGTTCTCTGACAAGCCGAAAAAATTCTTATTTCTCTATAATTTTACCTTGACAAAAACATTTATTTTATTACATTAGTAGAATCATTATGCATATAGGAATTTTTACCGACACATACTATCCGGTCATTAATGGGGTATCTGCGTCAACCCTCTATTTTACCGAGGAACTTGTACGGCGGGGCCACCATATTTCCATATTCTGCCCCCGGTACAAAGGAACAGAAAACGAGATCCGGGATCACAGCAAACCGGGATATTCAATATACCGCTGTTTTGGGACTCCCCTGCCAACAAATAAGGAACATTATATTACCCTGCCCTGGCTCGGTTTCCGGGTGGATATTGAAAAGCTTCACCTGGATATTATACATATTCAGCATCCCCTTTTAGTGAGTGGTTATGGTGCATGGATGTCCAGAAAGCTTGGTATTCCCCTTACCCAGACATACCACACCCTGTTTGAGCAATATGGACATTATATTTTTCTTCCCGAACCTTTAATGAAGATTCTTTGCGGGAAAATAAGCAGGTTCATCTGTAACCTTTGCGACGTGACTTTTGCCCCGTCCCCCCAGATAAAAGAAATTCTTGAAGGATATAAGATAACAACTCCTATTGTACTTTGTCCCACAGGTGTGGATATCGAAGGATCTCAAAGAAAATTTAATAAGGAACTGGTAAAAGAAAACCTCGGTATTTCAAAAGAAAAAAGAATTCTTCTTTTTGCATCCAGAATGTGCCAGGAAAAATCCGCAGATGTTGTTGTAAAAGCATTTCCCCATATCCTTAAAAAGATTCCTGATTCAGTACTTATTCTTTCAGGGGACGGCCCTGTGAAAAAGAGAATCGCATCACAAATTAAAAAGCTTAATGTAAACGGGAAAATCATCTTAAAAGGATATTTAAGCAGACCGGATCTTTATTCCCATTACAAGCAGGCAGATTTATTCATATTCCCGTCCATATCCGAAACCCAGGGGCTGGTTGTTCTTGAAGCCCAGATGTTCAGCACGCCGGTTGTTGGCGTATCAAAAAACGGCGTGCAGATGATTATGGAAAACAACAGGGGAGGGCTCCTGGCAAAAAAGAGGAGCCCAAAGGAAATTGCAAATCTGTGTATAAATTTATTACAGGATAAAAAACTCTATGACCGGAAATCCAGAGAAGCGTTTGAGAATGCACAAAACTGGCGCACCCAGAAGTTTACCGATATTATGGAATCCTGGTTTACAAAATTAGTGGGAAAAAACAGTAAAAACAAAACAAATAGATAAATCCGGTTTATCTGTCCTGAAAATTTCTCCCGGAATAAACAAAATCAAGATTATCCTGTGTGGACACGGTTGATACATATGCTATTTTGACTTAAAATCTTGTTAAAATAACAAGATTTCAAGCAAAATAGATAAACGTTGGCCGCCAGGTTAATGAGACCAGCATAATTAAAAGAATCTGGATAGCTTGTTAATTGGGTTGTGGGCTTAAGCCTTCGTTATGGCATATACCCAGAAAAAGGGAGGAAAGATATGGAGAATAAATTTCCCCGGCAGCCGGTATTGTTTGTGGATGATGAAGAAGATATGCTGGACACATATGAAATGGCACTTAAGATCGATGGATTTAATAATTTTATTTTTTTAAGTGACAGCAGAAAAGTTGCACCTGTTCTCGAGGAAGTCGAGATCTCTGTTGCTGTTATCGATCTTTTTATGCCCCATATCCGGGGAGAAGAACTGCTCAAACAATTGAAAGAAACACACCCGGAAATTCCGATTATTGTGGTAACAGGGACAAATGAGGTATGCACGGCAGTGGATTGCATGAAAGCAGGTGCTTTCGATTATATGGTGAAACCCATTGAAAATAGCCGCCTGACATCCAGCATACGAAGAGCCCTGGAAATACGTGAACTGAAAGATGAGGTCAATAACCTTAAATTAAAAATGCTTTCACAGGAGCTACAGCACCCCGGTGTATTCAACGGGATCATTACGGTGAATTCAAAAATGAAAGCGATATTCAAATATATGGAAGCAATTGCCATTACCCCGAAACCCGTTCTCATAACCGGCGAAAGCGGTGTGGGAAAAGAATTGATTGCCCAGGCAATACATAAACTCAGTAATCGAAATGGTGATTTTATTGCAGTGAATGTCGGCGGGCTGGATGATACGATGTTTTCCGATACGCTTTTCGGACATAAAAAGGGCGCTTTTACCGGGGCAGACAGTTCACGTCCCGGGCTTATCGAACAGGCAGCCGGGGGTACACTTTTCCTGGACGAGATCGGTGATATTGATAATGTTTCCCAGGTCAAGCTTTTAAGGCTTATTCAGAACAGGGAATATTATCCCCTTGGTTCGGATGTGGTAAAAAGAACCGATACACGGATTGTGACCGCAACAAACTCTTTACTGGAAGCAAAACAGAAAAAGGGTCTTTTCCGTACCGATCTTTATTTCAGACTTCTTACTCATTATATAGAAATACCCCCCTTAAAGGAAAGAAGAGAGGATATCCCTTATCTGGTAAACCATTTTATAAAACAGGCTTGTGAATCAATAAGGAAAAAATCCCCGGTTGTCCCGGCAGAACTCTATACTCTCCTGTCTGCATATTATTTTCCCGGTAATGTCCGTGAGTTACAATCGTTGATATACGATGCGGTAAGCCAGTGTGAGACACCCGTTCTTTCGCTTTCCGTGTTCAGGGAGTATTTTAAAAGAAGAAGAAAATCCATTCATGAGACGGAAGAAACCCTGCCCCGGGATTCATTCTCACTTTCCTATTCAGGCAGGTTCCCGACGATAGGGGAGGTTGAAGACTATTTAATACCGGAAGCGATGAGGATGGCAGAAGGGAATCAATCAATTGCCGCTGTTTTCCTTGGTATCAGTCAGTCCACTTTAAGCAGACGTCTTCAGCAGAATCAGGAGAAAAATAAGGAAGAAGAAGCACCCCCCGCTTAATTTTTAATTTACCCATTTTTCCGAATACATTTCGGAAATATAGCTTTCCTCCATCCCATCGAGGATTTTCATCCATTCAAGGAATTTTTCCGCTTCTTTTTTATTCTGATAGGGACCAATGCGAACCCGGTAGTAGGTGGTGCTTTTAATTTCCCGTGTTTGCACCTGGCCCTGAAATCCGTGTTCTACGAGTTTTTCATTCAGCGTATCTGCTTTGTTTCTGCTTTGAAATGAACCGGCCTGGATCCAGTACTCAATAATCCTTACCAGCCGGCGTGAAGCTTTTGTCGGTTTTGGGACGGGGACCGGAGTCGGCTGTGGTTTTACAATCCAGGTTGTAGAATATTCCGGTTTATCATCCCTGGGGGCACGGATAAAGATAGTATCTTTCTCTTTTTCTGTTTTCTTTTCTGTCCCTTCTTTTTCTGCATCACTTTCCTTTTTGTCTTTATCATCTTTTTCTAACGACTTTTCCTTTTCATCATCCTTTTCCCCGTATACAATTGGCATCTTTTCAGAGGGTACTTCGGTGGGCTCAAGACCGGGGAGTTCGGTGTCATCTTTAATATGTTCGAAAATATCTGGTTTACTCCCGTTCTCGTCATCTACCGGTTTCTCCCTTTCCCTGTCCGGCAATGACCATACAAATCCAATACCGAATATGAGTACAAGAAATGCGCAAATGCAAATGACAATTAATAGAATGTTTCTACTTTCCATATCCTGATTGTTGCTCCTCTCATCATTGTAAGTATCGACTCAAAGACGGATTGTATTGAGGTGAGTTTTATTTTTTAGTGGATTTCTCCCCATGTCCGGGCTTTTTCTATGGAAACAACAAGAGGTACTTTGAGTTTTATTGCATTTTCCATGGCTTGTTTTATAATCTTTTCCACTTTCCCGGTTTCGTCTTCCGGGACCTCAAAGATAAGTTCATCATGTACCTGGAGGATGAGTTGTGTTTTACTTCCGGCATCAGCCAGTTCTTTTTTTACCCGGATCATGGCGGTCTTTACAATATCAGAGGCACTTCCCTGAATCGGGGTGTTCACTGCAATTCTTTGTTCTGCCATTCTCACTGTTTTATTCGGATTCTTTATGTTGGGAACTGCCCTTTTTCTTCCCAGGATCGTTTCCACATACCCGGTCTTTTCCGCATTCTCGATGATCTGTTCTTTGAACCGTGCTACTCCTGAATATTCATTAAAATAAGCATCGATAAACCTGTCTGCATCTGTCCGTGATATTTTCAGATCTTTTGAAAGCCGGAAAGCAGACATCCCGTAAATAACGCCGAAATTGATTGTCTTTCCTATGCGCCGTTCAGGAGGGGTGACACCGGGTTCCTCCCTGGAAAAGATGAGTGATGCAGTATGTGTATGAATATCTTTTCCCTGGTTGAATGCCTGGATGAGCTTTTCATCCCCGGATAAATGGGCGAGAATAACAAGTTCGATCTGGGAATAATCCGCACTTAAAAGAATATGGCCTTTTTCTGCAATAAAGGCAGAACGGATTCTCCGCCCTTCTTCTTCCCTTACCGGGATATTCTGGAGGTTTGGCTCATTGCTGGAAAGCCTTCCGGTTGCAGTACCTGTCTGGAGAAAATGAGTGTGAATTCTCCCGGTTGCCGGGTTTATCTGTCCGGGAAGTGTATCGGTGTAGGTGGATTTGAGTTTACTTAAAAACCGGTGTTTTACCACCTTGTCTGCAACAACATCTTCCTGTGCAAGCTGTTCAAGAACATTCGAGTCGGTGGAATACCCGGTTTTGGTCTTTTTTAACGGTTTAAGACCACGTTCCTCGAAAAGAATCTGCTGTAGTTCCTTTGTCGAACGGATATTGAATTCATGGCCGCAGTCCTTGTATATCTTTTTTTCAATATTTTCCAGTTCACACTCGAGCTCATTCCCGTATGTTTTAAGGGTTTCTGCTTCCAGCTTTATTCCGGTAAGTTCCATATCGGAAAGGACCGTCACAAGGGGCATTTCAACCGAATAAAAAAGGTCTTTCAGGCTTTTTTCTTCATCCAGCTTTTTTTCAAATAGTTCATAAAGCTGATACGTAATATCCGCATCCTCTGCTGCATAATCGGTAACATGTTGAATATCAATATCAAAGAGGGTTTTTTCTTCTCCTTTGAGGATGAGTTCCTTATAATGGATTGTCTTGAATTTAAGGTATTTTTCTGCAAGATAATCCATATTGTACCGTCCCGATGCAGAATCAAGGAGCCAGGCAGCGATCATTGTATCAAAAAATATATTTGTTATCTTGATGCCCCACCGTTTCATTACCTTATAGTCGTATTTTATGTTCTGCCCGACCAATCGTAACGATGAATCGGTAAGAAGACTTATAAGCCTTTTTCTTATTTCCCCTTCTGCCGGGCACTTGCAATCATGTGCCTGGATCGGTATATAACATGCTTTCCCTTTTCCTGTTGAAAGCGAGAAACCGATTGGGGTAGCAAGCATGACATCCTTATGGGTTGTTTCAACATCAAAGGCAAAGACCTTTTCCTTTTTTACCAGGGAAATCCACTCATCGATCTCTTCCAGCCGGGTTAATGTTTTATATGTTCCTTCTTTTGTCTGCGGGAGAGATGCACGGTATAATCCTTCTTTTTCCAGATCTTTTAAGAATGATTGAAACCCCTCATTCTTGTACAAAAAGATCAGCTTTTCATAATCCGGGAGTATCCGTTCAATGGAATCAAATCCTTTAAAAGAGGTGTCGGTTCTTAAGGTGACAAGCTTCCGGCTCAAGCTCGCACTCTCTTTCCCGTCAATTAATTTCTGTTTCTGGCTTTTGGATGTTATGTTGTCAATATCCTGGTATATCCTGTCCAGGGTTTTAAACTGGGCGAGAAGTTTTGCCGCGGTCTTTTCCCCGATACCGGATACACCCGGGATATTGTCCGAGGTATCCCCGGAAAGGCTTAAAAAATCGACAACCTGTTCAGGATAGATCCCCTTTTTTTCATACACTTCATCTTTTCCACATACACTGAAATCCTCGAGTCCCTTTTCCGGGTAAAGAATTTTTATCTGTTCATCAACAAGCTGTAGAAGATCTTTGTCCTTTGTAAGAATAAAGCAAGGCCGTTTTTCTTCCCTGCACTTTACCGCAATGGTGGCAATAATATCATCCGCCTCAAAACCGTTTTCACGGAGGCAGGGAATGCCCTGCGCTTTTAGAATTTCTTCCAGTCTGGGAATCTGCGGA
Source organism: Spirochaetales bacterium (assembly GCA_016935735.1). Lineage (GTDB taxonomy): Bacteria > Spirochaetota > Spirochaetia > SZUA-6 > JAFGRV01 > JAFGRV01. The sequence continues at coordinate 36,852 of JAFGQK010000174.1, forward strand.
TGGAGGTCTTCCGGCGGGTTTTCCCTGTTTGCTTTGTACCGGGAATATTCTTTATGCCGGAACGTAGGGGTAATGGAATCCATGACCACACAGAGAAACCGGGGATTTTTTAAACGGATAAGTTTGTTCAACGAAAGGATAAAACCATAGATGGCAGATGCATTTTTCCCCGCGGGATTTCTGAGCGGATTTTTTAAGAATGCATAATAAGCCCGGTAAATAAGACTATATCCATCGATAAGATAGACCGGTTCTGTTTTTGCTTTTTCTTTCTGTTCTTTCATGCTGTTGTATCGATAAATGAAGGATTCCCGGTTTTTCTGAAAGGAGATGGCTTTACCCTTTTTTTCTGTAAGAGTTTTTCCAATTCGCTTTTTATCGATCCCATTTGTATCTCCAATGCTTTCCTGTTTTCACTGTTCAAAACCAGAAGTTTTGTCTGCAAACTCCCGATGCTTGCCCGGAGGGTCTTTATTTCCATATCTGTGTCAGGAAATGATTCAGAGTATACTTTATTAAAAGAAGGGATAACCTTGCTGTATGCTTCGGCCTTTTTTATAAATTCACTTTCCAGTTCCCTGTAATGAAAAAGTTTTAACGCATCACCGGAAATAATTGTTTCTTTTTCTTTTTCTGCAAGAGTCAGGTATTCTTTTAATATTTTTTCCTGGGCAGAGAGTAAATCACGTAACTGGATTACAATCCTCTCCGTATCCGGGTTTTTCCTGTCAGTTTTCATTTCATGGTCTTTTAGCCGGCGATATTGATACCTCCCCCCGGCCGTGCAGTGGAATTCTCAAGATTCACCTTATCGACAATCTGATTCCATGCATCACGAAGTTCCATAAGCATTGTTTTCACGGCCCCGAGCGGCTTGTAATCCTTTTTGATATTTGCATTAAGGAGTTCCCTGTTCATATAAATGTAGATACTGAAGAGGTTTCTCGCTATTTCCCCTCCCTGCTCAAAATCCAGGGAAACCATGAGTTCAGAGATGATATCCTGGGCTTTTATAATACCATTGCTTACCCTGTCCAGTTTTTTGCTTTTCTTTTTTAATTCTTCAATAGCAATATTGAGATTTTTAATTGCACCATCGTAGAGCATTATGATGAGTTGTCCCTGTGTTGCTGTTTTTATCTGGGTTTCTTTATAAGCTTTGAGCGGATTACTCTCCATTGACTCTCTCCTCTCTTCCCTTTGGGAATGAATATCCATAAATTTTTATTGCTATCTGGGTTTCATTATTGTTCCTTACATTATATTCTCTTTTTCTTTCAATCCTCATAGTGTTCTCCGCACCTCTCTATGAAAAAGTTGTATTTCTGAATACAGACTTCCTCTTAATCTATCTCGACATAAAACCCTTTATTCTTAAGGTTTTTTTCATTATTTTTTATGTAAAAGAACTCATACCCGGTTTCCTCCCCGGTATCCTGCAATAATACTTTCAATCGTAACTGTTTCGGGAATAGAATTCAATAGTTTTCTCTAAAAAAATATCAATTTATTTTGCATGTTTTATGAGAGTAGACACCGGAACAATGGAATACCCGCCATTAAGCAGGGCATTGATAAGGATATCGAGCTTTTTAAAGAGATAATCTTCCCTTCTCCCCCCGGGAAGACCCACATTAACCGGGATAATTGATCCTGGCTTTTTTTCTGTCATGATTCTATTGATGAGTTCTGCAGAAGAAAGGTATATACCCCTGGTAATATCAATTTCATTCTCTGTCACCCAGTCCATTGTATCGACATCCTTGCCAATGTAGGTATAATTCATCTCCCTTGAGACTTCAATAATCTGGGAATTTACAAAGTAATAGGGGGCGTGCCAGTAAAGGGAAAGATCATACCCTGTTGCTGCAAAATATTCATCCTCGTTTATCCCGAGTCCCTTTTTAATGAACTCCCTGTCAAGGCTGTATTTCGAATCTGTCATATTAAAGTAAGCATAAAACAGGGACCCTGTTTCATGGCCTGAATTTGCTATTTCCTTTATTCCGCCAGGGTAACGGGCAATCGCTTCCCCATTAATAAAAAAGGTTGCTTTTATATGGTACTCCGAGAGTATATTCAGGATCGCAGGAAGCCCCTGGATCGAGTTAATGACATTAAAAACAATGGCGACTTCACGTCTTCTTAAACGGGAACCGTGGTTAAATACATCAAAACTTACCGGATCATCCTTTTCCGGGAATGGTTCATACTGAATCGTCTTGTTTTCTTCAAAAAGGGGAAAGGTACCGTATGTTTCTGCTTCTATTTTCCTTACCATAATCATGTTTTTGAATATCCCGTCTGCCGATTCTGCAAAATACACCCGGTAGGATTGGGATTCATTCGATGGTTCCCTGATCTGGAAAAGGGATGTACTGTTCCATGTTGATTCCCCGGCATTTGTTGTATAAACCTTGTTTGCCATTTTCATAAGGATTGATTGTTCATCCTGTGAAAAACCCCATTCACCTGCTTTTGAAAGTGCGAGAAGGGTTGTTTTTTTAAGGGTAAAATTGTAGATAATAGTGGAATGCCCCCCTGCAATAATCAGTTCCTGGTTATTCTTCCAGATCGCTTGAAGGGGCTGGGCATGCAGTACCGTTTCAAGACGCTCCCAGCTCATATAATTACGGAGTTCCACCCTGTCTTTTTTTATGAGAATAACAGAGCGTTCATCCGGGGAAAGTACCATGTCTTTCACATCTTCATCATCCGTTTTTATGAATGCGGAAAAAGCGGTATTCTCTTTTACTGCAATCCGGAAAAGATTTATTTTCATCTGTCCGGAGACAATCTTCCGTGCCAAAACGGTAATCTGGTCTCCTTTTGACCAGACAATGCGGGTAATTTCCGAATTTTTCGGGAGATAGAGGTAGGGGAGTGACTGGACATCCCCGACAGAGGTATAGTCATCCGATCTTAGAAAATAGAGAAAGAGGTTTCTCCCTTCCTTGCTTAAGAGTATCTTTTCCCCGTCCGGTGCGATCCAGAAATTATCGAAGTTCGGATCGAACTCGAAAGGAATTTTCCCCGATATTGTCCCTATCCGTAATATATCTTTATAAAATGACCGGGTAAAAAATTCCTTGCTCGAGATCTTCTGTACAAAGGTTCCTGCAATATAGTACAGGGAACCTGTGCCGGACCACCTCGCATTCCGGAGAATCCCTTTGCCGATTATTCTCATACTTTCTGTCAGGACCCTGTTTTCTTCCAGGTGGTCCATGGAAAAGTAATGAATATTCCCCTTTTTACTGTATACAAAATACCGTGAATCAGAAGACCAGAGGGCAGGGGGGTCTTCAAAGCTTATTTCGACATCCGTTGAAATAAGGTGTTCTTCCATTTTATCGAGATTGCAGAGCATGAGATCCCCGTATGCATTCCGGGGATTTGAAAAGTAAACAAGATACCTCCCGTCCGGTGAACTCTGGAGCCGGGTGAGTTTCCCCTGTTTCAGAATATTATCCTGAATAAAAGACGAAAAAAGCTCAAAAGTGGCAACAGAACCGTTTTTCGTATGAATGCGAAACACACCATATCTGTTCTGGATCTGGACCTCGTCCGAATCTTTTAAAAGCATAATCTGCTCGGGGAAATAGGTAAGCTGGTGAAGTTCGCCGGTATCAAGATGAGTGAAAAAAAGGGTTTCATATTCTCCATAACCCGGGAAATCCGCAGACAGCTTGAAAAAAAGGATGTTGGACCGGGATATATCCATCCCGGAAAATGTCACCTCCGGATAGGCTTTCAGGAGGAAAAATAGCAAGACTATGGCACTTATCGTTCTTTTCACCTGTACATCACCTCATGAACATCCCGGTTCCCGGGAAAAAACTATATTCCTTATGTGTAATAATTAATGTTCGGCAGATCAAGGAGTGGAGAAAAACAGGAAATGTCCATTGTTTTAAAATATAGAGCACTTTTCTGTTTTTTCAAGGTTTTTTGAGGAGAAAGGAATGTGTTTTGAATACGGTAATAAAAATATGTAGCTTTAATCAACTATATCCAGCATATATTAGTTGATTCTATAATTTTATTGTCCAGGAATCTCGATTATGCTATTTTGTTAAAATCTTGTTAAAATAACAAGATTTTAACAAAATAGATAAACGTTGGCCGCCAGGTTAAATAGACCAGTATCATTAAAAGAAACCTGGATAACTCATTATTCGGGTTGTGGGCTTAAGCCTTCGTTATGGAATTACGTGAAGGAATTCGGGAATTTACATTACTTGACTTAAGACAATTCATTATTTAAGATAATTCAACATTTAATAATATAATAAGGAGTTTCAAGTGAAAAGAAAAATTATGTGTTGTATTTTATTCCTGTTATGGGCTGTTGGATTTTTATACACCCAGGCCAGCAATACAATCGACCCGTATGAGATGACAGCAATCAGTGTATCCGGGAGAAAAGTATATGTAACAGAACCAATATTAAAAGTTTTGGAATACGATATTGTGTATACCTTAAAGAATGCTCTCTGGGATGGATCGGTATTTACTGCTCACCGTAATGGTTTATTTGTCGTAACAGTGAGTTTTGTGAAAGACGCATACTATCATAACGGAACCCAGGATGATGTTTATGTTACAGTATATAAAGAAGATATATCCGGGGTTCGGACATCAATGGGCTTGGCCTGGAGCGGTGAGGGAACCGGGAAACGGGGAACGGGTACTTATACCGTTGTGGCGGAACTCCTGGAAGGAGAAAAAATTCTTACTGTTGCGCATGCTGCAAAGGGCGATATATGGAATTTAGAGCTTTTTAATTTAACCATCTATTCCCTGCCAAATTATGTATATTAAAAGGGGGGTATGTGCCGGATCAGGAAATGGTGAACGAATATAAAACATCAATTGAACTCGCATTAAGGGAACGGGTAAAGGAACTGAAATGTCTTTATATCATTAGTTCCGAAATTGAAACAGCAGAAAACCTGGAACGGGCTTTACGGAATTCCCTACAACACCTTGTGGCAGGATTCCAGTTCCCGGAAATTGCAACAGCCAATATTACCCTGGATAATCTTTGCTTTGGTGATTGTGATACAGGAAATAAAGACAGGGATTTATGTTTAGAAGAAAATATTTTCGTAAATAAACAAAAAAGGGGTACGGTATCCGTTTTTTACCAGAGAAAAGAAGAATTCTTACAGGAAGAAAGAAAATTACTCAAAGAAATCTCCAGCATGATAGCCCGGGCAGTTGAAAAGCAGGATTTAAAAAACAGACTTAAAGAAAATATCGAAAAGCTGGAGGTCCTTGTAAAGGAAAAAACACTGGAAGTGGAGGAATCCAACAGAAGAAACAAAGCTTTGCAGGAACTTACGGAAGCCCTTGACCGGAGCAAGAAAGAACTCCAGACCTTTTTTGCTGCTATTACGGATAGTATTGTTGTTATCGACCAGGCATATACCATTTCCATTTCCAATAAATTATATTTTCAAAAAGGAGACAAATGCCATAAGAAATTGTTCGGGATGGATGCTGTGTGTCCTTTTTGCCCTGCAGAAAGGGCTTTTAAGGATGCATGTTCACTTAGCATAGAAACAAAAGTAGAAAACAACTATTATCTCCTCGAAGTATACCCGATTATAAATAAATCGGGTAAAGTTATCCGTGTTCTGGAAAAATGTAGTAATATTACCAAGGAAAAGCAAATTGAATTTCAACTTGTTCAATCATATAAACTGGCATCCCTGGGCAAGCTTGTTGCAGGGGTTGCCCATGAAATAAACAACCCGAATACCTTTATCAGGGGAAATCTGAAAATCATTAAAGAAGCCCTTTCCGATATTATTCCTATCCTGGATCATTATAATAATGGAAAAGAGAGGGACGTTACCATAGCCAGGCTTCCTTTTACTGTGTTCAAAGAGAATATCCCGGTATTGATCGATGATATGATAAACGGGGTAAACAGGATTAAAAAGATTATCGACGGCCTCAGAAACTTTGCACGAAAAAATGAAGGATTTTTAGAGGATGATATTGATATTAACAGCATTGTATATAATTGTCTGCGATTAATAGAAAACCAGATCAGAAAGAGTGCAGAAGTAAAACTGGAACTTGCACAGGCAATTCCCGTTTTTAAGGGCAATTTCCAGAAACTCGAACAGGTACTTGTCAATATGATCATCAATGCCTCCCAGGCGATAAGCGATCAACAGGGGATTATTGCCATTAAAACGCAGTATGATGAAAAAAAGAATGAAATGATTTTATCCATCAAAGACAATGGTACAGGAATTGATGAAAGTACGTTAAAATATATATTCGATCCTTTTTTTACAACAAAAAGGGGCAAAGGGGGCACAGGACTTGGGCTTTCAATTTCCTATGGCATTATAAAAGAACATAATGGAAGAATAGAAGTGGAATCGCAAAAAGGAAAAGGAACAACATTCACTATTTTTGTTCCGGTTACACAAGGTACTATAAAATGAAAAAAATACTGGTTATTGATGATGAACAGGCAATTCTGAATTATTTAAAAATTTTTTTATTACAATCCGGGAAATTCGATATTCACCTGCTCAAAGATAGTACGAAAGCATACAAGTTACTTAAAAATGAAAACTTTGATATCTTACTCCTTGATATGGATATGCCCAAAGTTACAGGGCTGGATATCCTGTCATTTATAAACGAAAATTCCATCAATATTATTACCATTGTTCTTACCGGGGTGGAGGATATCGATCTTGCCATAAAGGCTATGAAACTTAAAACATTTGATTACCTGCTAAAACCTGTGCAGGAAGAAAAATTCACTGATATCCTGGATATGGCAATCGATAAGGCCGAGTTTAAAAAAATGAAAGATGTTTCCAATACATCGCTTTCCATGGAAAGTCTTATTCATAAACATGCTTTTTCGAATATTATTACCTGTAATGAGGAAATGCTTAAAATATTTCATTTTGTCGAAAAGTTTGCACTTACAGACAACAGTATATTGATATGGGGGGAAAGCGGGACAGGAAAAGAACTCATAGCCCGGGCGATACATGAAATAAGCCGGAGAAAAACGAACAAGTTCATCGCAGTGAATGCAGGTTCTTTTGCTAATGAACTGTTTTTGTCCGAATTCTTCGGTCATGAAAAAGGTGCTTTTACCGGTGCAATAAAGGATAAAAGGGGGTTTATCGAAGAAGCGGCCGGGGGTACATTGTTCCTGGATGAAATCGGGGAATTATCCCTGCCCATACAGGTAAAACTGCTCCGAGTCCTGCAGGAAGAAGAGTTTTACCGGCTGGGATCAACGGAAAACAGGAAAGCGAATGTAAGGATAATTGCAGCAACCAACAAGAACTTGTTTGAAGAAATCAACAATGGAAATTTCAGAAAAGATCTTTTCTTCCGGCTGAATATCAATTCAATATATCTCCCCCCATTACGAGAAAGAAAAGAAGATATTACTTTACTGGCTTACTATTTCCTTGAAAAATTCAATAAAAAATATGATAAAACTATAACCACTATTTCAAGTGATGTCCTTGACCTGTTAAAAACATATGCTTACCCGGGAAACACAAGGGAATTAATGAATATTATCAACAGTGCCATTATTATAGAGACAGGTGAGGTCCTTGAGAAAAAATCACTCCCTCATTATTTCCTGGAAAACACCTATCCGGCGGATGTTTATCCGGCGGATAAAAACAACCGGAATAATTCCCTTAAAACCCTGGAAGAAGTGGAAAAAGAGTATATAAAAAAGGTGCTTATAAAAACGGATATGAATAAGACAAAAGCTGCAAAGATACTCGGGATTTCAAGGGTAAGCTTGATTTCCAGGATAAAGAAGTACGAACTTGATTGACCATAACCTTCTATGAAATAGAATCGGACTGGTGATATTTTTACCAGCTAAAAGTTTTTGTATTGAATTGGTATATTACGAAAATGGGAGGTAAAACGAATGATTACTGCAGGAATTTATGGAGGATCCGGTTATATGGGGGGCGAGGTAATCCGTATTCTCCTTGACCATCCTGAAACGGAAATAGTTTGGATTACGAGCAGGGGTGATAAACCGGTTGAGTATTTCCACCGGAATTTGACAGGCCGTGGTCTTGTGTTTGTTAAGCCGGAACAGACATCGAAATGTGATGTGGTGTTTACCGCATTACCGTCCGGTCATATCATGAGAATGGCATCTTCTTTGCTTGCTGACGGGACAAAGATCATTGACCTGGGAGCGGATTTCCGCCTGAAAAATAGGGATGATTGGGAACGAACGTATGGAATGAAGCATGAGAACTGGGATCTGGTCGCGGAAGCTGTGTACGGAATTACCGAATTGCACCGTGATGAGATTAAAAAAGCAAGGATTGTGGCAAATCCCGGGTGCTATTCTTCCGCATCAATACTGGGATTGGCGCCATTAGTAAAGAATAATATCATCGACACTGAACATATCATTATAGACGGACTATCCGGGACAACAGGTGCGGGTGCAGAACCGGATATGCCTTCACATCATCCGGAAATAGCGAATAATATTGTTCCGTATAATGTTATTGACCACCGCCATACTTATGAAATCGAGCAGGAATTACAGAATTTATCGGACAGCCGGGCTATTGTGCACTTTACAAGCTGTTATGTGCCGATTACAAGGGGAATCCTTGCAATATGCCATTGTTTTCCAGAGAAAAGTATTTCAAGGAATGAATTAATTGAGTTGTTCCGCCAGTTTTATACAGGGCATCCTTTTATTAACATCGTCGATATGCCGAAAGAAAAGAATGTGTCATGGCAATATCTTCCCTATCCATGGGTCGCAGCCGTTTCAGGGTCTAATTACTGCCATATCGGCCTTGATATTGACGAAAAACGAAACAGGATTGTCGTATTCAGTGTTCTGGACAGCATCGGAAAAGGAGGCGCCCAGGTAGGAGTACAGAATATGAATCTCCTGTTCAATCTGCCGGAAGAAACAGGATTACAGAGAACCGGTTTGCATCCGTATTGATGGTATCCTGTAAAAATGAAAGACTATAATCAACATCGTGTGTAGTAAACCCCTTGAATTTTTATTCATTTTCTTGTAATTTAATAACAAAATAGAGGGAATTATTATTGGTAGAAAAAACCGTGATGCCATCCGGTTGCAGAAACATTCATGGCGCCAGACGAAAATATCCATTGCCGAAATAATAATTGATGAGTATGTTTAATATATAAAATGAAAAGTTTAAGTTTAAAATTAAGTGTCTTATATATATTTCTCGCTATCCTTAATATCTCGTTTTTTACTATTATTATATTTGAAAACCAGATCGATCTGATAACAGAAACATCAAAATATCAAACTATTGATTTTGCAAATAAAATCTACTACCAATTCGAAGATCTGAAACAGGAAATAAGTGAAAGGGAAGAACCCCTCACAGAAGAAAAACTTTATATCGATATCCGTAATGCCCTGGAAGATATTCTTTATGAGTATATTATATTCAATCAATCAGGATTGGTTCTCTATCAATCAAGTCCGGCATTCTCACTCAAAGACAAGTACAGAACAAATGGCCAGAAGGCACTGACAAAGAGCGATTTCCTGGGAGAACCTTATACCTTTGATGTTGATGAGGAAGCCCGGGAGATACTTTTCTATATCCCGATAAACTTCCCGATACAGAACATTGAACAACTGGTACTTCTTTTTAAACTCGGGATGAAGGATATTGATAAAAAACTCACTACCCTTTACTCCCTGGTTATTGTCATTATCGTGACTATTGCCCTTTTTCATATTATCTTTGGTTTTTTCCTTCACAGGATTGTGATATCACCAATAAAGACCCTGGCCTACACAAGTACCGAGATAAGCAAAGGGGATTTATCTGCCAGGGTAAAACTCAGGAAAAAGGATGAAATAGGCCGGCTTGGTGTTGCATTCAACAATATGGCAGATTCTGTGCAGGAGACCATTACAAAACTCGATGAACAAAACAAGCTTATGCGCTTTGAACTTGCCATGGCGAGTGCCGTTCAAAAATCCATTTATCCTGCTATCCGTAAAACAAAGTACTTTGATGTTGCAATTTATCACAGACCATATATGGAAGTAAGCGGGGATTATCATAACATCTATCACCTGGGAGGGAACAAATACGGGATTCTCATTGCAGATGTTGCAGGTCATGGTGTTGCCGCTGCCCTTATTACCATGCTTATAAAGGAAAGGTTCGAAGAACTTGCAGGAAAATTTGCAGATCCGAAGGAACTCCTCCAGCGGATCAATATAATATTCAAAGATTTAATGGTCGACTATGAGAAATATTTTACGGCGTTTTATCTGATTATCAATAAAAATACCCAGGCGCTTTTCTCCAATGCCGCACACCCGAAGGCAATTCTCCTCAGGGAAAGCAATGTGTATCATCTTTCTGTAAAAGGGATACTGATAGGAGTTTCCCAGATGATGGAGGACGCATTTGAAACAAAACGAATCGCTTTAAAAACGGGGGATAAAATTATTCTTTATTCAGACGGGATAACAGAAGCGATGAATACACGGAATGAAGAATACGGGATAAAGCGGCTTACCCTGGTATCACAGAAAAATGCCCCGAAAACATGCGATGAGATAGTAAAAGCAATCACCGCCCACTTCCACGACTTTACACAGGGAGCAAAACAGTCGGATGATGAAACCCTTCTGGTAATCGAGATTAGGTAATGACATATGCCTAAGAAATTTATAAACCTTATAACCGATCAGAAATTCATTCTTGGTATAGTACTCGCCACCCTGGTTATACTATCGGGGATGATTTTCTTAAATGATATCGTGGTCTCCATACGCCTTCTGGAGCTCAAGGCTTATTTAAGGGATATTGACAAAAAGGCCTCGGATATGAGTACTGTAGGGATGGTAAGCAAGTTCAAACTTCACAAGAAACTCTATGAAAATAAATTAAATGAAGATGACCTGAATAAAGAGGAGTTTAATGTAACATCCAGGCTTTTGAGTTCCGATGATCATGATGATATCCCCTTTACAAAGTACAGAGAGCTTGCACCGCCGGTTCTTGCAGTAATGAATCTGATAAGGCTTGTGTTAAGGAAACCGCCTGTTGAATATATTCTTTCAAACAGGGAAAACTACAAACTCACCCTTGCCTACTACACTGAACGGCAAAAGAAATATAACAGGGCACTGGAGATTTACGATGACCTGTTATCGGAAGACGGGGTAAAAGCAGATCAGATTCACATTATCCTGCTCCACCAGGGATATTGCTTATCCATTATCGGTGATTATGACAGGGCAAAAGAAAAATATCTTGAAATCATAAAAAACTTTGAAAATGAGGATGTGGCCATTACCGCAGCAAGACTTCTCCGTTTTATAGAAGAACTGGAAGCAGAGGTACGAAAGGTAAAGGAATCGGACGACAGCCCCCTTATAAAATCGGAGAAACTCTATAAACTTATTGCATTCAAGGAAGCCCTCGAAATACTGGATAAGGTGGTGGAGGAAGATGAGAAAGCATCAGACAAAGTACAGTATTTACGGGCCCGGTGCTATGAAGAAACCGGGAAAAAGGAAACATCCGTAACGATTTATCAAGACATTGTGGATAATTCCATCGAGGAAAAGCATTACGAATCGGAAACTGCAAAGCAGGCAAACCGGCGAATTTTATTAATCTCTGCAACAGAGGAAGAAGGAGAAAAAATCAAGGAATTATCCATTAAAAATCATGAACTTATCGCGGATCCTGATTTTCAGGGTCTTCTCGATACAGCGGAAAAACTGGAGACCGCTTTTACAGAAGAAGAAGAAAAATTAAAGGAAATGGGAAAAAAAGAGTTTCCTGAAACCGGACCTACTCCCGGGAATAAGGAAGAATCCGGGGAAACCCCTTCTTCGGATGCACAGGATGAGGAACCGGGGAAAGAAATAACCGGTAAGGAACAGGAATTTAATGAATTCCTGGAAGATTCATTAAAAAATGTTGAAGAAAGAATAGACCAGTTAATAGAAGAAAAGGAAATAACCCCTGCGCCTACACCTTTTCCAACCCCGGTTCCAGCACAGACGAAAGCAAAAGAAAGAAGAACTCCTGTCCCGACCAATGTACCGGAACCAACAGAAAAGAAAGGACCCTATAGTTTACCTTATCTGGATGATAAAGGAAATGTTGAAAAAGTGGAAGATTATAATGAAACCGGTGTCCTTACAAGGGTGAAAGAATTTAATGACAGCGGGAAGATCTTCAAACTCACCGAGTTTAATGAAACAACCGGTGAAATGAAAGGGTACTTTGTCTATGAATTCGATGAAAATGGGAATCCTGTTAAAGTGTATGCATATGATGCAGACGGGAATTTAATAAGAGATGATTAATCAATGACTTTAAAGAGTTTCTCGAAAAGGGTATCCTGAAATATTTTTCCTATTGTATCCCTTATTGATTTAAGTGCGAAATTTCTACCGCTTTTTTTTAACTGATTCTTTAAAATAATAAGCATGCAAATACCTGAAGAATCAATTGTTTTTGCTTCGGACATATCCAGAACCACGGATTTCACATTATCCGTAAGTGAATCAAGAATTTTTGTTTTTATTTTTTTTTCATTGTAAATATCAATAGCTCCCCCGATTATGAAAGTGATTTCATTTTCCTTTGTTACCAGTTTAATATGTACATCATCCGGCATTCTGTATTCTATGATATGACAATTTTGTTTTCTCTTCAAGTACCTGTAATGGATTTTTTTTTGAAAAAAAGATTTTTTTCCATGCACTACTTATAAAAAAAGAATATGGAATGCAGACCCATGAAATAAGTAATTTTATAAAAAGTATGGAAAAAGTGCGGAAAAGTGATATATTAAAAAAGAAATATTAACATTATTGCCGGAATTTGATATATTAACCAATGAATAATGAAACCGAAAATGTTTTATTTTTATAACCTTCATTTCCCCTCAGAAGTAAGGGTTTCCGAGTTCTCAGAAGACTGTATCAGGCTTCATGATGATTCAACACTCATTTATGATATAAATATCCATGATCTTATACTAAGGCACTTTGTTTTTTATAATAGATGGTTTGACGTACACTCCTTTCTGGCAAAAAACGGGGATTTTGAAATACTCCCCGGGCCTATTGATTGTTGTTTTGACTGTGACATCAGCACCCCACTCTTTAACCTGGATAATAAATTTTATAATATAGACCTGGAATATGATATCCTTGTGGGCAAGGACGGGAAGATGCACCAGATTAAAGATGAAGAAGAGCATTTTGTTGCGATAACAAACAAGTGGATGTCCGATTTCGAGGAAAAAGGGGCCCAGAAAGGGCTTAATGATCTGAAAGAAATTCTCAATGGCCATGGGCTTATTGATTTCCTTAATACTATATACCCATTCCAGGGAATAACCTGTCCGGGGGAATCCCAGCGTTATTACAAAAAAAACATTGATGATGTGAGTATATTGAAAAAAAATGAGCGCCAGAAGTATATTGTAAAAGTATAAATGGAAGAAATAATCAGCACCGATGTTATCAATAACCATACAGATTACAGAGGCCTGGTCATTACCGATCTTGATGGAACCCTGCTTGATTCAAATTCAAACATAAAAACAGAAGATTACAATACCTTACTACATCTGGAACAGAACGGATTTTTAAGAGTAATCGCTACAGGCAGGAATCTCTACTCTCTTTTTAACCGGATCGATCCCGGTTTTCCTGTCGATTATATCATCTTTTCATCCGGTGCGGGGATCTGGGATCAAAAAAACAAGCGCTATATAAGAATGATTACAATGGAATCGGATGAAGTACAAAAAGCAGCTTCTTTGTTTTGTGAATTTTCTCTTGATTTCGCGGTTCATCATCCTATACCGGACAATCATCATTTCTCTTACTACCTGCAAAAAGATAAAAACGAGGATTTTATACGCAGAGTGCAACATTACAGGGATTTTGCTTCCAGATGGGAAAACCTCCCTTCCATATACCCAAGGGCAAGCCAGGTTCTTACTATTATTACCGGTAACAGGGATAACTCTATTTATTACGATATTCGCATGAAACTTCCCGGTTTTACTGTTATAAGAACAACATCTCCCATGGATCATACCTCCCTCTGGATTGAAACATTCCCCCAAAACGTATCAAAAGGCCAGGCATCCGCATGGCTTGCCTCCAGGTTCGGTGTAAACAGGGAAAATACCCTGGCAATCGGGAATGACTACAATGATACCGATCTTCTTTCCTGGGCAAAAACAGCATACGTTGTTTCAAATGCCCCGGATGAATTAAAAAAAATGTTTCCTTCTGTTGTATCACACAATGAATGCGGCTTTTCGGCAGCAGTAAACAAATGGTTTCCGGCATTTACAAAGTAAAAAAATCAGGATATACGGGTTTTTTAAAAAAGGGGTGTTGAACTTTTTATAAAATGTTCTATATTATTATATAATACCGGAAAAACCGGCAATAAGGATACTGATATGAATGAAATAACGCTTGATATTAAAAGTAACCTTGGACAACGTTTAAAGAGAATCAGGAAACCGGAAAAACGGTGTCTTCTTTTTAAAAATAATATAATCCCTGCAGCAACGAAAATCACGATCGGCAGGGATAAAATGAATAATATTGTTATTTATGACAATATGATTTCACGTTTTCATGCAGTAATTCAAAAGATCAACCAGGCCTATTTTATTAAAGACCTTAACAGTACAAACGGGACATCGGTAAATGGGAAAATGGTGCCGGGGGGAAAGTACATACGCTTATATCCGAATGATATCATTCAATTAGGAAGAACCGATTTATCGTTTATTTAACGGGGTTCTTGCAAAAATACCATATTTACTGCAAGAACCAATATATACAAAAGTGGAGTATTTTTAATTCCTTTTAATATAATAAAAATACTCCAAAGCCAATTGTAAAAATCACCTTGTTGAAAACGACAATTGGAGTTCAACGAATGTTGAGCACTCTACAACTATTATTGGATTTTTGCAAGTGGCTATAACATAATTCAGGAAAGGATTACATTTATGGGGGAAACATTTAACCAGCTTCCGGAAAATATACAGGTTCATTTAAGGAAAATAACGGAAAGCTCCGGTTTACCGAATACAGAAGAATCTGCTGAATTAATTGCTGTAAACTGGGTAGAAAAAAAGGACTTATTTAAGGAACAGATCAAATTACTTGGGATGAATGAAGTTGATATCTTTAAGAAGGACGATGAACGGCCAGTTCTTCTTCTTACCTATTCAGGAAGCCTTATATCCCTTGGTGCCCTTGCCGGAGGAAAGCGATGGATTGAATATGCCAGTATAAAACTAAGAAGTGATGTACCGAACGTGGTAAATGTGCCTGAATCTGCCCTGGAAGATGATATACAGACAGATGCTGAAGCGGTTTTTACACAGGGAAAGATAAAGCAGACTTCTTCTCTCTTGAAAATAGCAGTATGCAGCGAAGAAATTCCTGTAGAAGAACAGGAGAAACGGATAAGAGAGGCAATGATATTCCTTACAAACAGCTTTACAAAAGCAAACAGGAAAATAACCGCTTCCAGGGGTGAAACCCCGGATAACTTTACCATGAAATCGATTATCCGGTATATTGCAAGCAAAAACAATATAACCCAGAAACTTACCGGTCAGATACTTGATGATTTCCTTTTTATCCTCGAATCCGGGATGCTCCTTGGAGAAAGGATTCCCCTTGGCCGTATGGGCAAGCTTTTTATAAAAAAACGCGCTGCACAAAAAGCACGGGTAAGTATCAATCCCCACACCCAGGAAGAGATGCTTATCCCTGCAAAACCGGAAATGTTCGTGCCAAAGATATCTTTCAGTAAAATGATAAAGGAAAAAGTAAAGACAGTAGATATCGATGATATTGAAGATGCCGGAGATGAAAAAGAATCGGAAGAAGAATAAAAAATCGTGTGATTCTTTTTTCCCTGTTTTTCAAATAAACCGGAATGATTCGAAAAAATGGAGTGCATCCGGTTCACTTAATCCGGATTCGGAAATTGTTACCACCTCCAGTTGATACTGCTTATCCTTGTTAATACAGAACAGAATATCCATATATGTCTTCACTTTATTTTCTACCCGTGAAACACGAAGGGTTAAAGCCGGGAGGTCCAGGAATTCGATATTTCCAGAAGCAATAACGGTAGAAACCTTGACGACATTTGAACGGGCATAATCCATTACCTGGAGAGATGATTCCCTGTCAAGGATAACACCCAGATCGGTGATTCCCAGCATAAATGCCTTCTCACTATTTTCCGTGATGTAACTTTTTAATAGTCCTGAACCAGATGCTGTAGGTATTTTCTGCTCGGAAAACATAACTTCCCTGCAATTAAAAGGCACTTCAAAACTAAAACCGGCTTCCTCATTTTTGTAAATCCTGTATCCGGAATCCCGGATACCTTCCTGAGTTTCCATAGGCATAAGAATGATAGGAATATCCTGTTAAGTCAAGGGGAGATACATGAAATATCGCAGATTCTTTTCGTGGATTTTTTTCATTTGACATTACGCATGGGAGGTAATATGATGTAAGAAATATAAAAAAAGTGAGGACAAATAATATGGAAATGACGGTACTTTCTTTATTCAGGGAAAAGGTAAAACAATTCCGTGATATCGCAGCTCTTTACTACAAGGATAAAGATAACCAGTTTCAGCCCGTTTCTTTTACAGAGCTTTTCAATCTTGCAGGTCAATTCGGGACAGGACTTACGGCAATTGGTATTAAGCGGGGGGATCACATTGGCATTATATCCAATAACAGAAAGGAATGGATGATATCCAGTTTCGGCATTATGGGTATAGGCGCTCTTGATGTTCCAAGGGGATCTGACTCAACGGCAGCCGAAATAAAATATATTCTTGGTCATGCAGAATGCCCGGTCTGTATTGTCGAAGACAAAGATCAACTGGAAAAGGTATTATCCGTAAAAAAGGGGCTTTTGAAACTTGCTTCTTTTATTGTCCTGGACGAAGACTATAAAAAGGCATCGAAGAAAGAAGGTGGTGTGGAAGTTTTTACTTTTTTGGAAATACTGGAAAAGGGGAAAACCATACTGGAAAAGGATCCGGATTTTTTCAATAAAGAAATAGACATGGGAAAAGCAGACGATCTTGCCACCATTATTTATACCTCCGGTACAACCGGTGAACCCAAGGGAGTGATGCTTACCCATGATAATTTCCTTCATCAAATACGGGCACCACTGGCTCATCTGGATGTGAGAGTAAATGATTTTTTTCTTTCTGTTCTTCCCATATGGCATGTTTTTGAGCGTTCGGCAGAATATGTCGGTCTTTTTGCCGGTTGTTCCATTATTTATTCAAAACTTATAGGAAAAGTAATTCTTGCAGATATGGAAACCATGAAACCGACCATCTTTCCCTCCGTACCCAGGATCTGGGAATCGGTCAGGGCGGGAATATATAAAAAAGTGAATTCCGAAGGCGGGATAAAAAAAACCCTTTTTCACTTTTTTGTATCGGTTGGCACCATTCATGTTTATTTCCTTAATATGATGAGGGGATTACTCCCGGAATTCAAAAAACGCATCCGTTTATTTGATATCGTTATAAGCCTTTTTCCCCTTCTTGTCTTTACCCCCTTAAAACTTCTCGGCGATCTCCTGGTCTTCGGACAAATAAAGAAAAAACTTGGGGGCAGATTCAAATTCGGTATATCCGGTGCCGGGGCCCTTCCCCCGCACATTGACAAATTCTTTGCTGCTGCGGGTATCCATCTTTTTGAAGGATATGGGCTTACCGAAGCTGCACCAATTGTTTCGGTAAGAAAACAAAAAACTCCTGTAACAGGTACGATCGGGCCGCCCCTCCCGGAAATTTCAGTAAAGATATGCGATCCGGAAGGAAATGAATTACCTCCCGGGAAAAAGGGAATACTTTTTATTAAAGGACCGAATGTAATGCAAGGGTATTATAAAAAACCCGAGGAAACAAAGAAAGTCCTTTCAGACGATGGATGGCTTAATACCGGGGACCTCGCTATGGCCACCTATAATGGAGAGCTTAGAATAATGGGACGGGTAAAAGAGACGATTGTACTTCTGGGTGGCGAAAATGTTGAACCCGGTCCCATTGAGGATACCATACTGCAATCCCCATATATAGACCAGGTGATGGTCGTTGGCCAGGATCAGAAATATCTTGGAGTGCTGGTAATACCGAATTTCGAGAACCTTGAAATTTATGCGAGAAAGAACGGCTTGTACTACCCCAAATCCGAAGATCTTACTGATCTGCCGGAAATTGAAGCCTTAATTAAAGACGAAATCAACTCAAAAGTAAATATAAAAAAGGGGTTCAAAGCATTTGAAAGAATCTTTAAATTGACCCTATTAAAGGTCCCTTTTGAAGCAGGTAGAGAACTTACCAATACACTTAAACTTAAAAGAGATGTTATAAATAATATGTATAAGAAAGAGATTGAAGAGCTTTTTTCATAAAAAAAAGGGGCAAAAAAGCCCCTACTTATTATCTAAAAACCTTTTGAAATGCCTCCCCTGCGCTGTTTTTTCATTTGTTTCCGTTTAAGCGCCTGCCTTCTTCTGCTTCTGATCTTGGATGGTTTTTCGTAGTATTCACGCTTTTTCCATTCGCGGATAATACCTTCTTTTTCAACCTGTCTTTTAAAACGTTTAATCGCTTTTTCCAGTTCCTCTTCCGTATTAACAATAACGTAAGCGATATGAATCACCTCCTTTCGCACGATCTTACATGTTTAGACTTTATAATACCAGGAAACAGGGATGTATGTCAAGATTAAATTTTAACAGGGTATTATTTTATCCCGGTTTTTTTAAAATAACTTTTATAGATACAAATATCCGGGTCTTGCATCATTACTCTTTATATATTACTCTCACACAAGATGAAAAAGCTTATAATAAATCCGGAATTCGGGATGGCGGGAGACATGCTTTCTGCAGCCCTGATTTCTGCCGGTGTACCGGAATCACCGCTTATAGAGGTAATGAAAAGCGCTGCCTCTCTTCTCGGTTTTTGTAAAATCAATGTAAAAAGAGAGCAAAGGGGAAAAGCAACAGGAGTGTCTCTACGTATTTCACTGGATGAACATATTCATGGAATTGAAATTCCTCGGGCACGTGAGTACTTAAAAAAAACATTTCTTGATTACGGCATTAAAGGAGAATATAAGGATTTTGCTTACCGGGCACTTACTATCCTGGGGCAGGCAGAACAAAAAGTCCATGCAGAAAAAGCCATGGGAGTACATCACCATCATACACCCCATCTTCATGAAGCCCAGGATATTATTATTGATCTTGCAGGAGCTGCATTCGGTTTGCAGGAACTGGACATACATGTATCATCAGTTTTATGCCTTTCACCTGTTTGTGTTGGCGGGGGTAAAATAACCTTTTCTCACGGAACACTGGATATACCTGCACCTGCAACAGCACAGATCATAGAGGACTATGCTATTCCTTTTAAAAAAGGCCCCGTGGAATATGAGCTTTTTACTCCTACCGGGGCAGCAATTCTCGCTGCCCTGAAACCGGAATATGTAAAGCGGGATACCTATCGAAATACCCTTTCCGGTCAGGAAATAATAGCCGGGACAGGATTCGGGAGTCTTAATATATCCGGGGAGGAGACGGGGGGACCGAATGCCCTCTACATTTTTCTTATGGACACCCGGGTATGAACAGATTACCACTTCTTTTTCTCGATTTTGATGGTGTCATCTGTGATTCTCTTGATGAATGCATCGCAAGCTCACTTTATGCCTATTTCAATCTGTTATTGAATAAGGGAATAACAAGCCTTCCCATTGATTATAAAAAACGGTTTGCATTACTCCGGCCATATGTCCGGAATGGCGAGGATTATCTTGTTATTCAGCAGATACTCAAGGATAACATTCATATAAAAGATCAAATACATTTTGACGATATCCTTTTAAAATACAGAGACAAAATGGCATTTTATAAGGAGCTTTTTTATAAAGCAAGAAGCCTTTTTATTGAAAAAGATCCCGGTTTCTGGTTCAGCCTTAACAGGATATACCCTCATATACTCCATTCCCTTTCAAAAGCCTCCGCATCACCTTATTGTTTTATACTCTCGACAAAACGATCCGATTTTATTCATACCATTCTTAAACAAAACAGGATAAGTATGCCGGAAGATCATATCCTTGTTGCATGGAACATAAAAAAACTCGATCTTATTTCATCTCTTCTTGATAAAGGAAACTATCCTGCTGCTCTTTTTGTCGATGACCAGATCGATCATCTTAAAAAAAACAACGATGTAAGGATTACCACTTACCTGGCGAAATGGGGCTATATTCAAAAGGAGTGGCTTGACCGGGAAGTAAAGACAATAGATGAAGAAGAGATGGCGGAAATCATGATGAGGTATTGAAAGATACCTTGTATAAAGCTATATTATATGATGTTTTTTCCCGACTTCCTCGAGGACGTCCAGGGCCTTATCCAGGCAGGATTTTGTCAGGGTGGACATAAGACTCAGGCGGATACGTGCCTGACCTTGCGGGACAGCCGGATAAAAAACAGAATTAAGGAAAATTTCTTTTTCATGAATTTCTGTTGCCATTTTTCGTAATGTAATTTCCTCCCCGACATGAATGGGTATTATTGCCGAATGTGATTGACCAATATTGAAACCGAGTGATGTGAGATTTTCCTTCATATAATTGATATTCTTCCAGAGGTTCTCCCGTAATTGGGGTTCCTTTTCCAGGATATCGATGGCCTTTGAAACACAGGCAGCAATGACCGGGGAAAGCGAAGCGGAAAAGAAATAAGACCGTGAATAAAAACGGAGGTAATTTATCACTTCTTTTGTCGAGCAAATAAATCCGCCCATCGCCCCGAGGGTCTTGCTGAAAGTACCCATCACGATATCTATTTTTCCTTCCAGGTCAAAGTACTCAATAGTACCACGCCCGCGTTTACCCAGGATACCGGTTGCATGTGCCTCATCGACCATAAGCCGGGCATTATACACATCGGTCAAATTTTTTATTTTATCAAGGAGTGAAAGATCGCCATCCATACTATACACTCCTTCCACAACAACCAGTTTTCCCTTATCTCTCGTGTTTTTTAATATGCTTTCCAGTTTGTTTGTATTATTATGCCCAAAACTCCTGAATTGTGCACCGGAAAAAAGCGCACCGTCTATTATACTCGCATGATTGAACCGGTCCGAAATAACAACATCATCTTTCCTTAAAAGTGCTGTAATTACCCCGATATTGGTGGAAAAACCTGTCGGGAAAACCATCGCATCCTCGCAGGATTTATATGCAGCGAGTTTCTCTTCCAGTTCCCTGTGAAGTGCGGAATATCCGCAAAGAAGAGGGGAGCCGCCCAACCCCGGACCATACTGACCCAGCGCTTCCTGTCCTGCTTTTATTACTTCCGGGTGTGAAGACAACCCCAGGTAATTATTTGAAGCGAGCATAATCATTTTTTTCTTTTTCCCGGTGTACCTGTCCAGGATTGTCACCTCCGGATTACAGGAGGTAAGAAGGGTGCGAAAATAAGTAAAATATTTCTTTGCTATATAATCTTCTGCATATTCATAAAAAAAATGTGCCTTTTTAAAAATATCAGGATCATTATACTCTATAAAATCGACCAGTGAATAGTTATCCGAATCCATAATTTACCATCTTCCTTTCATCACCTGTTTATAGTATCCGTCTTTCGATTTATTACCCTTTTCCGGGCTTTGAGGATAGTGCTGTTAACAGAACCAGCCATAAATATGGTTCAGATTAAAAAATTCCTCTAACCGTTCTTTATCTGTATTGTTGATTTTAGCCGTGTCTATCTGTATCCCCATGCCGCCGATTGCAGTATCATCAGGAATGACATTTCTCACCTCTCCTTCCAGGTGGAGGGGTAATTTTTCTTCCGGAAGATACACATCGATGTAGACCTGTGTACTTACCGGGAAAACGAATTCTGTCTCGACATAAAGCCCGGTGCGTGAAAAATTGGTAACAATACCATCTTTCTGCCGGTCATCCGATTTTAGTTTTCTGAAAGATGCGGTAACAGCAGTCCGTATACGCGGATCTTTCCTGCTCTTAAACACATTATTTTCCATATCCCTCCTTTTAGCTTCCGATTGAAAATGGATGATTTCCCTTTTTGTTCACTACAAACCAGGTATAAAAAGAGAAAAAAAGCTCTTCATGAAAGAGATCCCTGGGAAAGAATTTTATATATTCCCGCTTGAAATTCCACAACCGTCCGAAACTGGCCTTTAAACTGTAGAACTTGCGGTAGGCTTCCCAGTAACTATTCATAAGTTCTTCCGGGGTTATTTTTTCCGGCTGGATAGTAACATGAACACCATCATAGTGAGACCAATCATAATCCATTATCCTGCCTGCTTTTTCCATATCCTCCCGGAGTTTTGTGCCCGGAAAGGGAGTGATAAGAAAAATAAAAAGGTAGTTGATATCCCATTCTAAAATCGTATCGATCGTTCGTTTAAGAGTATCCACCGTATCATTATCAAGTCCAAACATCATGGAAACCTGGGCAAGGATGCCCACGTCTTTAAGCATTTTGAAGAGATTTTTATATTCTTCCACTTTATTAAAACTTTTATTTACATTACTCAAGTTAACAGGATCAATTGACTCGATGCCCATGAAATTCTCATGGCACCCTGCTTTTGCCGCCAATTCAATCATGTCCGGGTATTTTCCTATACCTGTACTCATCTGGCAGGCCCACCGTTTTTTCAGGGGAATCAGTGCTTTCATCAATTCCCTGGCATAGCCGGGATCTGCAAAAACATTATCATCAACAAAAAGAAATCTGGAAGGATCATTACTTATAATCTCATTAATAACAGACGCAATAGGTTTTTTTCTTATTATACGGCCCATAAATTTATGAACAACGCAGAAAGAACAATTATGGGGACAACCTCTTGTGGTCTGAATCGGAAGGATGGGCGTTTTCGCAAAGGGCGCGATAACATAGTTTTTATAGTTCAATTTATGAAAGCATGGTATAACCGGATTGGAAAGATCGGTGAAATCTTTTGATTGATATTTCCTTTTTAATTTCTTTTTTTCCGCATCCCGGAGTATATCCTCCCAGATATTTTCCGCTTCACCAATTGCAACAGCATCAAAATGCTTGAGGGCTTCATCCGGACACATGGAAGCATGAACCCCGCCTATGATGGTCTGGATTCCTCTTTCCCGAAATTCATCTCCAATTCTATACGCACCAGTGGCCTGGCTTGTCTGACTGGTCACTGCTACCAGATCCACCTGTTCATTAAAGTCAATATCTTCCACGAATCCTTCCGTAATTCGGAGGTCTACATCTGAAGGGGTTAATCCGGCCAGGGTTGGGAGTGTTAAAGTAGGAAGAAAAAGCTTTTTATACCTGATAAATTCACCATTATTTCCCAGTTGTGGAGCCTGTATTAATCGAACCTTCATAGTTTCCTTTCCGTAAAAAAATTGATATTGGGCCTCCCCTGAAATAATCCAGTACTAATAAAAGTATAATAAATAAGAAAATAATTCGCAAATAAATTTCTCCGGGAGAGTGAACAAACCCTGTTTTATAAAAAAAAATATTACTTCATTTGCTTTTTACCTCCAAAATTCATTATTATTTACAATGATAATTAGTTTTAAAGGCCAAAAGAGATTGTATTATTAAAGTGAGAAGGCCGAAATTGTTACTGGTTTTGAAAATATAAGAATATCTGAAATAGAATTTTGAAGAGTTGTGACGACAATGAAGAATATAGATTTTACTAAAATTGATAAAAAGAAAGCCGAACTCTCGGTCGGATTAATTAAGCCTTTCTTACTCTACCTGGAATATAAATATAACCGTAAATTTCTCGAAGAATTTATTGCTGAAACGGATATGGATCTGGAATTTCTGGAAAATAGCGGCAACTGGATATCTTTTGAATATTATACAAAGTTTTTAGAGAAAATAGTACAATTTACCGGGAGTCAACGGGTTTTCAATGAAGCTGCCAAATATATCCTCACAGGGAAAACATTTGGTCTGCTTTCTCCTCTTCTTATTGTGACCAAATTTTTCGGGCACCCGGGTATGGCATATAAACAATTGGGAAAAATAGGAGGGGCGATAAATAACGTTGGGAAATACAGTGTATTATTATTATCAAAGCGTAAGGTCCTTGTTAAATGCACCACCTTCCCCGGTTATAAACAGACCAAGTATAATTGTAATACAATGAAAAGCTTTTTTTCCGTTGTTCCCTGTTTCTGGAATCTCCCGGCTGCAAAAGTAAGAGAACTCCAGTGTGCAGTGCGCAGCGGTGATACATGTGTTTATGAGATAAGCTGGATTCCAAGGCCGATAAGCACATTTCTCTTTGCATTTATAAGCAGTTTTGTTCTTGCAGCAGAGATTGTGTATTTCTTTTTACAGAAAAACAATTTATTTAAGCTGGATTATATTTTTTTTACGGTATTCGGACTTTTTATCTACTATCTCTTGAGGCGGATTTTCCATTACAAAAATATGATAAAAGAAATACAGGAGGTCCAGGAATTAAGGACCACGGATCTGGAGAGAGCGATAGCAAACAGCAAAAGAGAATACATGGAACTCCGGGAAGCAAATGTACAGATTATTGAGAAAGCAAATAAACTCTCTATCCTGAATTATATCTCTGAAGAAATCAGTAAAATAGATTCAGAGGAAGAACTCCTTTTTCTTATCATTAAAATACTTATTGATTGTATAGGTTTTGAACGTGGATACTTTTTCTGTTTTAACTCCAACTTTACTTTAGTGGATGAACCAGGGTTTTTTGATAAAGTAACGCATAAAAAGCAAAAAAAACCGGATCTGGGGACAAACTTGAAAAACCATTCAGTGATTCAGAGTATTTTTACGGATAGAAGACCCCAGGTATTGAGTTCTTCACGGATTTTTGAAAATGAAGGAAAAAACGATGAAATTCTCGTGATTCCGCTTTCCATTCATAAAATCTTTTTTTACCTTGTTATTTTTGATAATGCATCCTCGGGGCAGAATATAAAAGAAAAGAATCTGCAATTCTTTGCTACCGTTGGAAGACAGCTGGAAATTGCTTTGAATAATATCTATGCTACCAAAGCAGCACACAATGTTCTTTCAAGCATTCCCTCCACCATTGTCGTATTTGACAGGAATTCATTAAAGATTTCCTATGTGAATACTGCTTACTTAAGACGTTTCCAGGTAACAAAGAAACAGGTTTTGGGTGAAAATGTTCTTTCAGTCCTGGAAATACCGGAACATTATAAGGAAAAATTCCTATCCCAGGTTGAAAATATCCAGATGATCGATTTTATTCACGATCAAGAGTTCCAGACCGGTCTAAGGATTATCGGTTATACAATCTTCAAAATGCCGGAGGGTATCGGGGGAAAAAATGAAATCGGTATTATTATGAAGGATATAACCAAGCAGAAGGATTTACAGGAACAACTTATAAGGGGGGAAAAACTGGCTGCATTGGGCACTCTTGCATCGGGGATAGCACATGAGATAAACAATCCGCTTTATGGTATTCTTGGTACAGCAGAGGTCATTGTTGATGAATCGAAATCCGAAGAGGTAAAGGATCTGGCAAAGGAGATTATCGATTTTACGATGCAGTGTTCAGATATTGTGAAAGATCTTTCTGCATACTCCCGGAGTCTGCGGGAGGAAAAGAAAATGGAAATAGATGTTAATAATATTCTTGACGAGACAATAAGGATTATCAGATATAGTCCCCAATTCATTAATATAGAAATAAAGAAAGAATTTGATAATATCCCTGTGCTTTATGCACTGGGCGGTGAGATACGCCAGATATTTATGAATATCATCAACAATGCAATCCAGGCTATGCAGGGAAGAGGAAAACTTGTTATTAGTACACATTTTGTCGATGGTTTTATTCAAATCCTGATTAAAGATACAGGTCCGGGAATTCCCAGGAATCTGCTTTCAAAGATATTTGATCCTTTTTTTACTACCAAAGCAACAGGAGAAGGAACAGGAATAGGGTTGAATATTGTTTACAGGCTTGTAACGAAATACAATGGGTTTATATCGGTAAACAGTGAAAAAGGGGAAGGTGCGGAATTTATTATAAAATTTCCGGCAAAGGTAAAAGAGCCGGCATAATATCCCTTTATTTCAGATGCAAAGGAAGTATCTGTTATGAAAAATTTGCTTATAATTGACGATGACGAGCGAATCAGAAAAATAATGAGGATTCAATTGCATACTGAATATAATGTGTACGATGCAGAAAAAAAGGATATTGCATTCCAAATTCTTACAACTGTTCCTGTTGATGTTATTATATGTGATATAAAAATGAAGGATTCGAATGGATTTGTAATCCTGAAAGAGTTAAAGGAAAAATATCCCGATATTCCGGTTATTATGCTTACCGGTTTTATTGATAAGAGTATGTCTGATAAAGCAAAGAAAATGGGATGTTTTGATTTTATTACAAAACCGGTAAGAAGAGAAAAGTTGAAAATGACGATAAACAAAGCCTTGCAGAAGGAAATGTTGCATTAAGAAATGCTATGGAGGTAGGGAATGGCTGATTCAGACAGGTATGATTTTTTTGAAGAACCGCCTTTGCATGTGCCCGGACCGGAAACAAAAAAGGTACTTGTCATCGATGATATTACGTATGTCGTCAGGTCAATTTCACGTATATTGCGTTCCCAGGGCTATTATGTAATTACTGCCATGACAGGAAAAGAGGCTTTAAGTAAATTTGAAAAATATAGACCGGATCTCCTGACCGTCGATCAGAAACTCCCTGATATGTCGGGGCTCCAACTCGTTGAAAAAATAAGAAAGCTCTTCGGGGGTGAAAGAGTGAAGGTTATTTTTATTTCTGCGGTTCAGGAAAAAGAGGAGATCAGAGCGATTCTTAATTCCGGTATTGATAATTACCTGCTGAAACCCTTTAAAAAGGAAATCCTTCTTACCGCAGTAAGAAAATTAATAGGGTAACGGGAGAGGAATCATATCATCAGCATTATCCGGCAGATTCTTCATTATGAGCATACATGCACAGCAAAATCACAAAAAAATTCAAACAGCAGATCTGTATTGGAATTTACGATTTTTAATAGAGAATCTCTGCCTGAAATGGAATTTCGTTTTTTTCTTAATTTGTATATACTATATAAAGAATAACGAATTATATGAAGGACAAAGCAGGAGTCTGTATGAAAAAACATACCCTAAATCACACACCATTTATTTTGTTCACAATTATATTTATCTTTTCCGGGTGCATGACAGTCCGGGATCCTTTATTTCTGCAAAAATCCAGAGAAAACAGGAAGGACGGTAAAACCACTACCTATTTTAAAGAACACCCGGTATTACATTCCATTTATGAACTCCATGAAATAGATGAATTACCCGGTGTTGCAGGGCAAAAATTCGTAACACTCTATCTCCTTACTCTAAAAGAAGAATACCTGCCCATAGGAAACATGACCTTTTGTACCAGGTTTTTCTACGATTATTTTACGGAAATCGGATACAGCGAACTTCTCGATAAAATAAAACAGACAGAAGGAAAAAACATGGTGGAAAAGGCCATGAACTATGCAGAAGAAACCGGCGAAATTATGGTACTCCTGTCCGGGTATGAAGCGCAGAAACTGGCAAATAAAGGCAGGGATGTGGGGGTGCTGGGAGAATACTATTATGATAAAGCAGAACAAAAGTACACTGTCCATTACAGTGTTGTCCAGGCATCTAATATCGCATTTGACGAAGAAGGAAATATGGTCCCCTATTGGGTAACAGGTCTTATTACAAAACGGAAAGATGCAAACGACCGGTATGGGACAGGCACTTTTCTTGCCCAGGCAGGGATTGCCAATGGACTTATTGATTTTCGCTGGGCATATAATACAAAGCTGAACGGTATTATACAGAAGGACAGCAAGGGAAACTTCCGTGGCGGTATTATTTTTATCGTATTCCCGGAAAAAAAGATACCCATACTGGGGCTTCCCGGCATACCTGTATATTCCCTTACTGTTATGACTGAACCAGCAGAAGCCCTGGTTTATATTGATGGGGTATACAGGGGAACAGGTCCCTGTACAGTCCAGTTATTAAGAAAAGGAAAGCGTACAGTGGCGGTGACATATCCCGGGTATAAAGAAAAGCTAAAAGAGATTATCCTGGGAGAAATGAAAAAACCTACTTTATATATAAAACTCGAAGAACAGAAGGGGAGTATCCATATCACAACAGAACCGGAAAAAGCGAAAGTATTTATAAGCGGAAAAGAAGCAGGAACAACTCCCTGCGATATCCCCGGCCTGCCGGTCGGGGAGTATAAGATAAGCATTCAGCTTCCCGGGTATGTGAGTGTAGGTAAAATCGTGAACGTGGAACAGGATATGAAAACTGATGTACATTGCATACTGGATAAATATGAAATGATTATGGTAAAAGGCGGGAATTTCCAGCAGGGCGGTAACGGGATTTTGCCTGCCCGTACTGTTCATGTTGATGATTTCTATATTAATAAGTATGAAATAACTTATGAGCAATATGAATCCTTCTGTACTGATACCGGAAAATTAATGCCCGGTACAGGTGAATGGGGAAACCGGAGCAGACCTGTTACCGGTGTAGATTGGTATGATGCAGTCGAGTATTGTAACTGGCTCAGTCTTAAAGAAAACCTGACACCTTGTTATGAAATAAAGAAAAATGAACCGGATCCGGATAATAAAAATGCCAATGATACAAAGAAATGGACTGTCACGGCGGTAAAAGATGCAAATGGATACCGGCTCCCGACAGAAGCAGAATGGGAATATGCTGCAAAAGGCGGGGCTGCGGGCAAGGGATATTTATATGCCGGGAGTAATGAGATCGATCCGGTTGCCTGGTATAACGGCAATTCCGGGAAAAAGATTCAACCGGTTGGACAGAAGCAGCCGAACGAGCTTGGACTTTATGATATGAGCGGAAATGTATGGGAATGGTGCGGGGATTGGTATGAGGAGATGTATTCTGAACAGTCTTCAGGGGAAAGTAAGTCTGAAGTTTCAAGGGAAAGTCAGTCTGAAGTTCCAGGGGAAAAGCAAGCGGGAACCCCGGGAGAAAATCAATCCGGGAACCTGGTAGAAAACCCGTCCGGTCCCGGGGAAGGGACATACCGTGTCCGAAAAGGCGGATCGGCATTCAATACGGATGATGAAAACGGGTATCTCCGGGTTTCATCCAGGAATTACCTGGAACCGGATCGCGGGAATGGCTATACTGGATTCAGGGTTGTGCGGCGGATTGATGCGAAGAAAGCGGATGGGTAAGAAAAACAAAGGCTGTATTCATGTAAATGCACACAGCCTTTTTATTCCGCACGATATTATAAAGTCATATCGAGAACAAATTCAATATTACTTATACCCATGGTATCCATGACAAATGACTGAACCATCTCATATCCATCCTTCATCACCTTTACCTGGTGTTCTCCTTTAACAAGGTACACTTTCAAATAGCCCGCGGTTCCAAATACACCACTGCCTGTCAAACCGGCAAGCACCTCATCACTATACACACTCACCCCCTCAACAGGCTTCCTGTCCGCATCCACAACAAAAACACCCACTACCCCCATAAGATGCCCTGTTATTAAAGCCCTTCTGTACAAAACAAGGGGAAGCACGACATTCCTTGTATTCATGTCCAATACAATTTCATCTTTGCCGCATGCCCCGATAGTCTCCAGATTCCTCTGATCTATGAAGGTAAGCGTTATCGTTACAGTATCGTAGTGGAATTGTTCAAGAAGAACTTCTCCTTTATATTCTGTCCCCGAAGGATAATATGTTATTTCTTCTTCCCTCAATCCATTGTTAAAGCCGTATAACATGAAATACGTTGTAAGATTTTCAGTACCGTCCACCTCTTCGACAATTTCCGCCGGGATAGTGAAAGCGAAAAGGGCTTCCCCGCCATCCATTGTCAGTTCAAAGGCGGTTTCTCCATACAATGGAACAATATCCATTGTAATGTTTCGGGCAGGAACAACATTGATAGTTTCCTGCAAAGGAACGGACTTTCCCTTTTGCGTATTCCCGTCATAAAGCTTTAACTGCAATGTATGTGCTCCCGGTTCAAGGACAATATACGTATCGGTCACCCCCGTGGCAGGGTTGAAAAAAAGGATCATCTCGTTGTTCCCGTCAAGAATATACCCGAGCCGGGGGAATTCCAGTATAGCGATTTCCTCCGGGGGGTATGCGAATCGCAAAGAAGCCAATTCTTCAAGGTCGATAGCGATAGTTGTATCGCCAATTACCGGTCTGACTGTCACGGGAACACTGTTCTCACCATCGACGATAACAACATCCGTAACCGAGCCGGCATATTGATAGTTATGAATAGGCAAATCAAACAGAAAATGATAGGTTCCCGGCGAAAGCACAATTGTTTTTTCAGATGTCATTTCAAATGTATCAACATCAACAGTAAAGTACCAGGAATATACCTCTTCGGTTCCTGAACCGGCATGTATTACTGTCAATTGACCGGACCCGTAATCAATCGATCGCTGTGCTCCCGGGTTTTTCAAACCGGGAGCTTTTATGTCCTGCATCAGCATACCGGTCAGGTGATACTCAAAGCAGATACGCGGGATGTTATCGTTTTCATGAGGCAAAGGCTGGTAACATCCGGAAAAAATGGCCAATAAGAGCAAACATTTCATCATAAAAATAGATTGTTTCATTGTACACCTCCATTTTAAAAATAATAGGGGCCGGGAAAAGTCTCCCGGCCTCCTGTGTTTTCATTATCCGATTAGCGGATACCGTTTCTACTATTATTCCAGCATGCAGGGACATACATCAAAACCGTGGAATGAATCATCATCATCCAGAAAACCCTGTTCGATCGCATCATCAACTTCCCGGCTTGTATAGGGTATTCCCGTTTGTTCGACACTGTGCTGGCTTAATTCCCGTGCCCGGTACCACCCCGTTTTATGGCAGACTTCCCAGCCAAGTATGTTCAGACAAATTTTGTCTCTCTGGATAACATCCAGATCCAGTTTCCCGTACGCATCGTTAAAAATGAGCGGGTTTATGTAAAAGCCCGGCGCCATGCTGTAGATCATATCCGCTTTGCCTGTAGCAGTTATATCGAGATGCCCGCGGTATTCTTTTCCTATGCCGAATGGCCAGGTAAACGGGAAATACACACTTATGTCCGCATCAAATAGCCTTTCATCATGCCTGATCGATAGATCCAGATGCGTATGAACCGGATAAACGCCTATTTCCCCATTGGAAAGAATGATCCGGCTTCTTAAGGAAAGGTTGAACGGGATAATAAAATTCTGGGGATGCAATTCAAAATTGAACCGGGTATAGACGATCGGGAAGAAAATATAATGCAGGAAATTCGCCCCGATGAGTACATGCCCCTGCACATCACTTGAATGGGTGGAAATCCCGATTCTGCTGTGACAGGTAAGGGAAAAATCGACCTTTCCTTCTATGTTTAGCGGATTTCCCGGTTCCGAAGGAGTATCATACACAAAATATTCACATTCGTCAAAGCAGGCATGTATACTCAGATCCTTTGCAGTAACATGAACGGTATCGTTTATCGAGTATCGCAAGAATCCCAGGGCAAAGACACTCGCTATCCCGCAGAAATTCTTACGGATAAAGAACCAGTCGCCGAATCTGAACTTGTCCATCTCATTTTCCTTTTTCGAGAAATAATCGGTAAGTGAAGTATCCAGGGCATGTTCTATCGTTATCTGCTCGTTCAATGTTTCATCAATCCCTTCGATAAGGTCCTGCCACATGCCATTCAGGATTGAGGTATATTGCGTGCCGCCGTCCAGAACCGGGATAACGCCGTCCGCACTCGCTGTTTTGCGGAGCGTATCTATCGTACTCACCTGGATATACCCTTTTCCGTTCGGAAGATTATACAACCCACCTATGACAGGAACATTTCCCATATCCACGCCCGTTGTTAGATCGTTAAGCGATTCATCTGCACTTATCGATACGATCTTGTAGGTAAGATTCCTTTTTTCATCCAATACCGGGATAATTCCCGGGGGCATCAAAAAGGCTTTTCGTATAACCCTGCTGTGGGAAACCAGGAGCTCCTCTGTATCAAGCTCATTCATATAGATTCGTTTAAAGGAATTATCCGTTAACGAGACGAAGTTTGCCCAGGGAAACTCGGTTTTCCCGAGATCCGGGGGAAGCTTTTTGACATGGAAGTCGTAGTTTTTGCTGTCCAGAATGATACCGTTTTCACCATAGGCGAGTATTTTCACGGAACTATTCTCTGTGGTCAGCAATCCCATATCCACGATAGAAAAGAACCCGTTTTCCGGGGTATCATCGATAAATATCTTATCCGGGGTGTGATATTCGACCCTGGCAAACGGCCCTGCGGTTTGAACATGGATGACATTCAGCAGACTTACCTTTTCGATGTATACATTTTCATCTGCAAGCAGCGAGTTCACACCGGTAATCTGGCCTGTCTGGAATACCAGTTTATGAAAATTATCCCCCGTATATTCTCCCGTAAGCCGCCCATCCGGGTCGACCGTCAAAAGAAAGGTATCCCCGAAATGCGCTGTGATGCCGGTAATTGTGATACCGGCCTTTTCATTTATTTTCATACCGGAAATTTCCCGTACCCGGGTATGCATGTTCCCGTCCGGCGTTATGTGATCGAACCTGACCGGTATTCGTTCATCGAGGTCAAGATGCCCGGTATTACGCAATGAAAGAAAAACGGTTACATCATAAAGATCGTCAAAAGCCAGTTCCTCGTACCGGTAATCGATACTCCCCTCATCTGCGGTAATGTTTTTCCTCCCTATCTGGAAATTTACCCATCTGGTAAAATGATCGTTATTCCGGTACCCGCTTACGGCAAGCTCCCTGTCGCCGGCATCCACAGTAAGCGGAATTCTTGTACGCGGCGGTTCGGTAACGAGATGCTCGTTCATCCCGTCGATCGATCGTGTAACATACTGAAAACTATTGCCGGCATCGTACTCAAAAAGGACAACCGGCGGGGTATCGTACGATACGATCCGGTCTCCCCCTTCCGGTGAAAGAATTTCAAGGAGAACGACCTGGAAATAGACCCGTTTTGTAATCTTCCTGCCGGTAACATCCTCTGCTTCTATCCTGAACTCATGGCTGCCGTGAGAAAGGTTGGCAAGCTCCCGGGTCTCTTCATTATCCAGGAACATCCGGATGGTCTTCATCTCCTTATTGAACCTGTATTCGACAGGTATGTCCGTATACGCATACATGTGCGGTCCCGGTGAAAGAATCTCCAGTCCGGGTTCGATCGTATCGATGGTAAAGGGAACCGATTTACGGATAACATTCCCGCTTACCGGGTGAACGGCGGTAAAAAGGATGGTATATTCCCCGTCACCGGGAAGTTCGATGGTTTCACCCGGCAGGATGCCTGTTGTCGTTTCTCCCAATGTATAGGATACCTCCGCATTTGAAATAAACGATACTTCGATTGTTTTCCCCGGATACACCATTCCGCGGGACGGGGTAAGAACCGACAATGTGGGAAACTTTTCCGAAACCGAAAATGCCGTTTCTGTCGAGGTTATTACTCCCCTCTCGTCTTCTGCAAAAAGCTCGATGGTGTACTTTCCATCCGGGAGACCGGCAAGGACAGGATCATCCAGCGCTTCCCCGTCATCAAGGGTGTACCAGACCCTGCTTAACGGCCGGTTACTCCGGTAATCAAGAGGGATGGTGTTTGTGCCATATTCTTTATCCGAAGGAGAAAGAAGGATGACGCTGAATGCATCATATTTTTTCCTGAAATCAACCGATTGCTCCAGCCATTCACCGGTTCCGGTTTCAGCTTTTACGGATAATGTATGTACCCCGTCTTCCAGGCCTGCAATCCCTATCGTGATATTGCCGTTACTATCTTCAAGCGGGTACACCCCGGCTGCATCGATAAAGAATTGTATCTGCATGAGGGGAACATTGGAGGTATAACGGAAGACAAGTTTATCATCGTATTCCATGCTGCTGTTCACCCCGGTAATATGCAACTCCGGGGTAATGATTTCCAGGGTCTTGAACAGATGCTTTACGGTGTTGTTCAATGCCCTGTCGAATACGGACAAGCGGATATGATTACTCCCGTTTACCAGGGGGATGATGAGATTTGCATCATCAACCGCCACCTCGGGATTGATATTCAACTGATAGCTTTTTTTCAGCACGCCGCTCGCTTCATCCGTGATATCGACTTCCAGGTGTAATGCATTGTCTGCAATATATTGATTCGTTATCCGGATGTCAGGTGCAGACCGGTCACACATCACCATATTGTCATTCACATACTCATACCTGATGTCTGCATAATTGGTAATCCTGCATTGAAACTGGAAGGAGTAACCGTCTTCGATGGGGAAGGTATAAACCTGGGAAACGGGATCGAGTTCCCCGGCAGGATACCATTCGGAAAACTGTCCGGTTTCCCCATTGACAAGCGGGGCCTTTCTCTGGAGAAGTAGAAGCTCTGCATAGTTTCCTTCAGGGACGGTAATATCGAGATCGACACTCTCCGTTGAACAGTAACCGTCTGCATACCCGATTGAACCATCATGTCCTTCTGTCGCGTCTGCCTGCTTATAATGAGTCACGGGGCTATACCAGGATTCCCCGGAAACAGGGTCCACCACCTTGAACTGGATGCCGATATCCTTTGCAGGGGAGAGGTGTTCCACCACTAATCGTTTCTCCCCGTCAAATATCTTTGCGTTCACCGTAAAAAGGCTTTCCGTTACCTTTTCCAGAGGCCGGGATAATAGCACCGTCCCGTTTGAAAGCTCCTTGAACAGGAGGGTATATACAGGATCGGCCGTGGATTCGAATATTCCGGTCCCGGTACAAACAATAGTTGTATCATAGTCATGTGTATACAGCCGGTATGAACCTGTTTCAACATCCAGATTCATGCTTCCGGCCATAAAACCGGAATCTCCAACCGGCAGTAAAAAGGGGTACTCCCGTGTCATGACCGGCAGGATATAGCCCGGGTCTGCCGGTATCTGTACCCCATCACTTGCCGGGTTCATGGCAGCATCAAATTTTCTTAGATAAAGCTGCGGCATGGTATTCTGCATCTGTGTATAGCAGACGACAAAACCGTCATCGTTCATTTGTAGAATGTTGTATTCATTCAATGCACCCTGGTGAATCGACCGGGCAGAACAGACCGGATCAAATCCGTAAATGGTTTTTTTATAAACAGCCCCGTAGAGTGCATTATTCACCTTCCATGTTGCGAGTATGGCAGTATCCGGGAGCTGGGTAAGTTTTACCCCGTACAATTGATTTGTATTCGATGTCGTGTAGAGCGAGACCGGTTCGGTCGTTATCTCTATTCCTTCAAAATCGTATAACATCAACTTCATGACACTGCTGGTTCCTGCGGTATCGCACCATGCAACCGCATAACAATTGTCTACGGACAGCACATCGAAAATGAATTGTCCATGCTGGGTGGAGGTGAATTCGTTCCGTTCTCCTGCTGTGTAGACATCGAAAACATCTTCTTCGTGTGTGTATATCTGCCCATAGATATAATAGTTATTTTCAATCGGGTTAAAATATCTCCAGTGTACGGCAAAGTTGTCGTTCCTCAGGATAGTGATGTGCGGGGGCTCGAACCGGAACGATTCAAAAGCAGCATCACTGGTAAAGAGCGTCATCTTTTCCGTAATATCTGCCCCGGTATTATCAACTATCTGGTAACAGACGGTATACCTGTTATTTTCCATAAACGACGATACGAGGAGTATGTTCCCGTTATGAAAATACCGGATATCGTAAAAAGGTTCCCTGTTAACAGTAAGCCATTCATAAACCCGGGGCTTGTCATTCAGCCCTCCCGGGGGGACGGGTTCCCAGGTGACTCCTCCATCTATCGAATAGTACGCTTCCTTATCCTGTCCGGCCAACGGTTTTTCCCCGGTATATGTTGCGGTTATAGATATTTCGCCATAATAATAGCTGTTATTCACCACATGCCCTTCTGAAATATACGGTTCAGTTAAAACAAGCAAGGGATCTTCCCGGGGAAAAAGATTGAACAGGGTAACGATAAATAAGGAAAGAAGGAATATCCATCGTTTCCATTTTTTCATATATAACCTCCTTTTTATTATCTTGATACGGTTGCCTGGCAACTGTTGTATTGATTTTCACTCACCTGGTATGTCAGTTTGACTCGATAGTCCCCGGCGGATACATGGGGAAAGGTGACAGTGTCCCAGCGAAACGGCTTTACTACCGGTACTGTCTTCCTGGCAAGCAGGAGAGAATCCTTATAAAGCTCCACCACCGGGACAATTCCCGGTGTACTCCCTAAATTGATGATGGGGGCGACAATATCCTGTCCCCGGAAATAGACCTTGCCTAAAGTGAGTTTACACCCTGCACCGGCTGGCGGGGTAGTATTACCAAAGATACCGGCAGTTTCCGTATTGTTATTGTAATTCACTTCACCTGTAGCCTTTGAGGGATTTACCATCGCATATAACCGTTTGTTATGTAATGCAGCGATTCCTTCATCGTACAGAACAACGTCTGTTTTTTTCGATCCCGTACAGGTGATTGATTCTTCAATATGGATTACCCCCGGCTCCGCATCCGGTAGGAGGGCTGCAATTTCCGGGTTATCGGTCACAAGCACCTCAACAGTACCATTATAATCAGCACCTTTATTCACTAAAGACAGAGAGATATGGTTTCCGGTAACAGCGAGATTCTCGATACAGAAATCGGGAAGGGGTTCGAAGATGTATGAGCCTTTATTATTCGAATAATCATCTTCCTTTACGGCCCGGTCCTGGTTCACCGCCACCACCACCTGGAAAGGTTCATATATTTCCTCCATTTGTTCCCAGGTAAAGAAAACATGAATATCGGAATTCGGATCAAAAACCGTTGTGCCCAATGCATCAGTGTGGTCACCGGTAACCGAATAAAAATCGACCTGCACAGGGAGTGCTGCTATCCTTTTCATTTCCACGATTCTTGCACAGATCGTCTTTTCATCACTCCTCACAACCGAATCGACTTTATAATCAGGAAGGATTTTTAACGTATGTGTGGTGATATTGTTTTCACAGTTTCTTTCCGGGAAGGATGCCTCGATCCTGTGGTCCAGAAACACCTTGGGCTTACTGATTGTTACAGGATGCTCAAGAACAACAGACTCACCCGGTAAAAGGCCATCGACTTCCTGCGGTGCTGTTGCCGTTCCGTTTATCGACAGGCAGGTGCTGAATCGATAGGCCGGGAAAAAACCTGTATTGATTATCCTGAACCCGCACGTTACTGTTTGCTGCAGGGAAAGTACCTCCGGGAAAACGTCCACATATTCAACCGCAATATCCGGCAGCAGGGAAAAAGCCGTATAGTAAATACCGGCAGCCTCATCCCCTTCCCCTTTTCCCGGCACAAAGCCGCTTACGGCAAGGTGGAAGATCTGTTGCCCGTCGCAGAAAAAATCCATATCCTGCATCGTCAGATCTATTGCATTCAGGTTAATAATTTCGCCGGAATACCTCCATATCCCGTTGATGTTACATGCTCCTGCAATCATATTTCCGTTCCGGTAAAGGAAGAGAAGCTCATCATCAACAGAATACAGGTGTGCATCCGGCATACGGATAACGTTCAGTCCGGTTTTTTCCGGTTCGGACCAGCTGTATTCATACACGGACTGCCATACAGGCTTCTGCCCTCCTGCCCCGTCATCTGTCCCGGATGTCCAGAGTATGATTCCTTTATCTCCATACCTCCCTGTTACGGCTTGCGGGTTTTCCTGGAAATCGTGAGTTACAGGACCGGGGGTGTTAAGAATTATCCCGCTTTTATCTATTGCGGCGGCATATATGAGTTTATCGTTTTCCGTGGTATCGTTATTATCATTGTCAATCAGCCAGGTAACAAGGAATATCCCGGCCGGCAGGGATGTCACTTCCACCCCGTATTCGACAAAGGCGTTATCCGTCAAACGAACCGGGTATCCCCAGGTAATACCATTAAAAACGGAATAATACAATTCCCTGTTTATCCCGGGTTCTGTTTCAGATTTTTCATCCTTAAAAAAGACGAGAAGCGCACTGTTGTTTTTTCCTGTTTCAAAAAATGCCCTGGTTACCCCGTATGTTCCCGGGATCGGTACCGGCGATGACCACCCGGTGACCGATTGAATGGAAAAATAAAGGCGCTGATGCTGTTCAAGCATTTCAGTAAACTGTTCCGGGGGAATATCCGGGAAATAATCGGAAATGTCCGATCCCGTTCCCAATTCCGATGCAGTAAGCGTGAAGAGTACACTGTAATCCGTATCATCCCCGCTCAGCAGGAGCAGGGGAGAACCGTCAGACAGGTTTTTTATGCCATGAAGCACCACCTCGTTTCCCCCGGGAGATTCCAGGTAGTCCGGGGCAAGCCATGCATTCCCTTTTGCCCTGACAGATGCGATGGCTGCCGGCCCATCTTCTTTTCTGCTTTCAAAGCCGATATGCAAATTCCCCGTTGAGCCGGAAAAAAAGGTCAACGAAACCGGGCTGATTCCCTGTTCCGGCGGAAGGATGGCAGCCATCGTTTCCCCTGCAAGAGAAACGGGAATCACTATGGTAATGCAAAAAAGAATTACCGGTAACAGTATACGTACCAATATATTTTTTTTCATAAAAACCTCCTTTTTTCATTCCGGTGTCATTTCGGTCAATTCAAGAAGCGGGGGATACGTTGTATTCCCGGAAAAGCTCCCTTTTATATGGATACGTCCGACACTCCCGGCACCACCGGAACCGGAAAAGTATTTATCATGTTGTTTCCCGCCGGCGCTCCCATTGTAGAAATTGGCCCCGCCCCCGCCGCCTCCCCCGTGGTTGGGATCACCGTGCCCGCGGCCGGAATCCTCGCCGCCTGCGCCATACAAAGCGGTTATCCTGTTGATCCCGAGGTACGCGTAATGATACACCTGTATAGAGACAGTGCCGCCGGCACCTCCCCCCCCGCCCCCGGAACATCCTTCGTCCTTATCACCAGTCGTGTCACCATAATCACCGACCATTCCGTTTGCAAATATTTGACCGTTTTCCGTATCGAAAATGCCGAATGCCTGGATTAAAAGAGCACCTCCCCCGGCACCGCCGGAACCACCGCTGCGTTTTCCATCCTGGCCGCATGCCCCGCCGCTTCCGTAGATATAGTGCCAATTCGCCAACATATCCTGGTATGAAAGAGTCTTCAGCGAGAATGGGTATGCGGTACCGCCACGGGTGCCGTAGCCATACCTGGTATCCCGGGTGCGGGGTGCACCCCCGGGTCCCCGGCCGGGTTCATACCAGGTGTCCGATCCGGCATATCCTTTGCCGTCCAGGTTGATCGTCCCGTTATTGATGAAATTACCCCGGCATTTTATCGCAATCACCCCATTGGTCAGGTTACCGGCTTTTCCTACCGGAGGCGCGGTAAGAACAGCACCCGGTTCAATAAAGAAATGGACCGCGTTCACCCAGCTTCCTTCCCCGGGGTTATACATCCCTGCCCCGTGATTGAGTCCCTTGTTCAGGCCGCGGAGGGACGATTCCACACCCTGGACCGTATCGTTTTCATACAGGGCTTTGATATCCACCGTATAGCCGGATTTGATGGTAATTGTCCCGTCTTCACCATTCCCGTACAATTCCCCGATTTCTTCCGGGGTGAGTCCAGATGAAAAAAACGAAGTAAAGACAAGAACGATGAAAATAGTTGTGCAATAACTGCTTTTCATATAAAAACCTCCTTATTTTGAATTATTGTTTTTCCATTAATGCAATGCTGAAATCGATTCACCTCCTTTCCGGTAAATTCCCCTTATATGAAACAGAACGACGGGAAGTGTTTTTTCTTATGTGTCATTACTCTTTTTCCTTGAAAAATCCGGCTGGCAACAGGAAGGAGAGGAGAATGATTAAAAATTTTTCCTAAAATCTGTAAGAAATCCCAATGCTATCCGTTATAATAATATATACTGTGGTAATAGTGGTGCGAATCCCGGTATTTTCCCCGGGATTCCCAGCCCGTAACACGTGCGTTAGCCGGATCATTCCTGGTGGTGGTGTTGTCATTTCAGGGAATACCGTGTTTCCTGATTTGTATTGCAGGCACAGCCGGCGCTGTGATGACGGAGGAATTGTTGATATGAAATTATCGGAAGACCAGATACTTCAATTGACACGATATGCATATTCAATTTGCTTTCAAAAGTTCCGGGGGAATTATGCAGAAGACAGCGAAGATATTGCCGGAAGCGGAATGACCAAATTCCTGAACAGATATAAAGGAGAAAATGAGTATGACTTTAAGGTAAATGATTTTAACCATGCAATAAGGCTTATGGGAAAAATCATACAGAATACCTATATCGATTTTATGAGAAAAAAGATGAAAAACAAAACCTTCAGCATGGAACAATTAATAACAGGCGGGAATGATAACCATCATACAAGGGTGGCGGATGTCATGCAATCCCCGGAAGAACAGCAGCCGGAAACTATTGTGGTGAATAAGATCGAAAAAGCGGAAATACGGGAAATGATTATAAAAAGCCTGTTCCTGGTAAATTCAAACCACAGGGAAATCCTGGTTATGAGGTTTTATTTTAATTTTTCCATAGAAGAAATAAGCGCCATACTCATGATATCGAGAAATGCAGCGGATGCCCGGCTGCATAATGCAAAAAGAAACCTGGCAAAAGTGATTCTCGAAAACGAAAGAATGAAATTATATATTTTTGAAAAATATCATCCCGGCAGGATTGCACGGGAAATAATAGGAAAATACATTCATCGCCTGGATACCACAGCGCGGACAATCCTTACCCGGTATTATATTAATAAAGAGAAAAAAGCGGAACTATGTACGATACCTGGCATAAAGATGGATACCCTGGATATTGCAATCGACCTGGCAGAAAAAAAGATTCTGGCTGCGGTGAATAACCAGTTTCATAAAACCTTTCTTACCGGGTGGTTTACCAAAGACAATCATCAGAAGAGAACAAACAGAAACTCAACAAGAGTGAAAACAGGAGGAATTGACCATGGAACATAATGATGATACACAATTTAATGCCTTTTTAGATATACTGTTCTCGGAAGCACTGGCAGCCGGTGAATCCGGGACAGACGAAACAATAGACAGTTTCATACAGGAATCTGTTTCCCCGGGGAAACCTGCTGGCTTGAAAGATATTCCGGAAAACTTAAAACAGAGAATTCTAAAGACATACCATTCTCTCTCTTCTCCCGCTTCTCTTTCCGGGGAATGGCAAAGCCTTACCTATTTTAGATTAGCCGGTGACAGTGTTTATGAAAAGTACGATATTTCGGCCGGATTTCACTTTGAACTGAATAAGTTAAACTTAAAAGGTATTGCCTACCTGGATGAAAACAAGGTAAGAATATACTTTACCGTTATGAATAAAAGTGTTTTAAAGGAATATGCCGGGAAACATATTGTCGTTCTTGTTGCCGCAGGGGCGGGTGAAAAAGTCGCGAGTGAAATAATAAGCGAGACCGGGGAAGCGGTCATTACCCTTAACGATCTGACGGAAGACACCTTTAATCCGAATAACATAAAAGTAACCATTATTGCGCAACCCCCGTCTAAAAAAAAGGGAAATTCCGATGAATGAGGATATGAAAAATCTATCATGCGAACCTTCGATTTTCCTGGCAGTTATCGAGGAGAAAATAACGCATATTGAACATGCCCGGACGCCGCCGGAACGGGCTACACACAGGAAAGAATTACGAATTCATTTAAAACACAACCATTTTGAATCGCTTTCCACCCGGTATGTGATAAACATATGCAGAAAACATCATATTGATATCATTCCTTTTTTAAACAGATTGAAAAATTCCTTCAGGGAAAAATTAGTGTCCGGGATAGATGCACTCTACCTGCCGTTTATCAATAAGCTGGAGGAAATCATCGATTCATATGAATTTACTGATAATGAATCATTGCAATTTCAATCGATAATGGACAGTATCCCCTCTGCGGAGACTATCGATAAACTCATCCGGAAAGTAATGGAATATGAACAGTTGAGTGAAAACGAGGGAACATATTTGCGGCAGGAACTTCTTGAGTTTATTAAAACATTATCCGGGAGTATGGGTCAGAACAAGAACCAATGGAAACTCATATTGAACAGACTCCGGGATATTGCATTGAATATGAATATTACCTTGAAAGTAATAGACAATCTTATACGGTACTATCTGCACATAAACAATACCGGTATGATAAATGCCCTTTTTGTATTAAAAAGAAGCGATACCGAAAAAACAACCGGCCAGGTAAATCCTCTTTCCATAAGAATTCTGCATAGCCGTTACAGGATAACAATGGATGACAAAAGTGTATTATTGAACGGGATAAAAGAGCTTGTCTCTTTCCTGGCAAAAAAGGGCTATATTATTGATTATAAGAAATTCCTGTATGAAGATTGTTTTAAAGAATACAGCAAAATAAACATATCAGGGGAATCACATTTACTTGCAAAAATCCTGAGTATCGCCTCCTTTTTTCTGGACCTGCCGGCCATGGACAATAAAGCCGTTACCGGCGAGTTCAGACACCACCAGGTAACAGAGGTGAATCCGGATACGCTTATTCAAAAGCTCGAAGCGGCCGCGGATTTCGGGATAGAAGAAGTTCTTGTCCCGGAAAAGAATTTTGAAGCACTCAAGAATGAAGGGTGTATTACAATGAAAGAAGCCGGCTGTTATTACTATAAACAGGCAAGAATCATCCCGCTAAAAGGTTCTATCCAGGATGCATTATACTGCTATTTTGGAAAATCTATTGTAGAAAACGGGATTAAAAGACAAATAGAAAAACAAAAAAAGAACGGTAAATCAGTAAAAAGCCGGGATAAGAAACCGGAAGGCAGGTATGTATATCAATTATACCGGTTCTTAAAAAATAACCTGGTCATTCTCATTCTGTTATTAATTGTAGGTGCAGGTGCATGGATTTCTTATGATGTTTTCATTATAAAAGAATATACCATTTTCGTATTTCCGCCCAAAGATGTAAAAGTATATGTCAATAACAGCCTGAAAGGAATAATTCTGGATAAAACCGGTTTAGCTATTTCCATTAATACATTTGCTGTAAAAGAATTCTCACTGAAATTACTGCACCCGCTTCACGGTTCATATGAGACGATTATTCAACTTTCAGATATAAAAGAGGGGAAAATTCACTACATTTTCCCTGTTCAGTAAAGGCCTTATGGAGGTAAGATATGGTGAATAAATGGCAGGTTTTTATATTTTTTATTACTCTGTTCATATATCATCCTGCGTATGTTATTTCAGGGAATGAAGTGAATGCCCCGGAGGCAAACCATGTTCTTATTGTATCCATTGGTGAGTTTATTGCAATGGAAGACTATTATGCCGATTTACATTTGGGGAATTTCATTCATGAAAGCCTGGTAGAATTATTGTTTCAATTTTCCGTGAATAAAGATATACGCATCCGGCATATTATGGATAATTATTTTAAAAACAAGGTACTCAGGATATCCGAAAAGCAGGATAATTATGATATTCTTTTTAATGGATCGTATTCAATTGATCCGGATGGGAATTATTCTT
This sequence comes from Spirochaetales bacterium, assembly GCA_016935735.1. Taxonomy (GTDB): domain Bacteria; phylum Spirochaetota; class Spirochaetia; order SZUA-6; family JAFGRV01; genus JAFGRV01. The sequence goes on from JAFGQK010000174.1 coordinate 80,715, forward strand.
TTTCCTTAAAGAAAATAGACAGCTATACTATCATTGCCGAGATGAACCAGGATTTCCCCTGTTTCAGCCACCTGGTATATAAAATCCTTTTTGAGATACTCGCGTATGATAAAGACGGGAAATTCTATATGGAGGAAGAAGTGGGAAAGACGTTATCCAATTTATTAAAGACCTATGATGAAATTCAGAAGATAGAAAAGGAAATACAGCAAAAGATTATTGAATTCAGCAGGGTACGTCAAAACAAGATGGGAATGGTGAAAGAAAGCACCGGTCTTCTTTCCGATTATTTCCTGCCAGTTTCGGATTACTCGTACAAAGAAGAGATTATTATCAGTGATGATATAAACAAGAAACGATACAGTACCATTAAAGGAATCATATTCGACGAGGTATCCGGGCAGCGGATAAACAATGCAATAATGGAAACAATGCCCGTGACCGGGAGTGCCATGACGAACATTAAAGGCGAATATGTACTTGGCACTATTTCACCCGGGAAATATATCGTAACAGTGGAAGCAGCAAATTATTCACACAGTTCCATTGTCGTGAATGTCGGATGGGACCAATTAATACAGGCAGATATACCGATGTACCCGATCCCTCCCTACCGTAATCCCTTTCTCGCAACTCTTTTTTCTTTGTGTATCCCCGGTTCCGGACAACTCATTATTACCGGGGAGACCGGATGGGGGATTGGCTATATGCTTTCGGCTGTCCTGCCTGCCATAATTCTGTTTGCAGATCTTTTTCGTGCCGATATCTATGAACCCCTGGGCATTCACGACCATACAGTAAAATCCTCTCTTACCATTACCTCCGGATTTGTTCTCGCTGCAATCGGCATTACCTCGGGAATTCACGCACTCTGTTCAGCACAACGTTCAAATAACATACGGGAAGGGATAATAGAATAACCACCTTGTTGAAATTATAAGGTACTGGTAACGATCCGGTTATTTGTATAAAATACGGGAAGAAGCAATAAAGGAGAAACAAATGAATACAAAATCTTCAATTGTTTTGCTGGTTATAAGTGTACTTATAACAGGTATTCTTGTATATTCGTGCACATTGTGGGGGCTGTTTTCTGCCGGTGGCAATCTTTATGAAGAACTCCAATCCGGCGATCCCCCTCACGAACAAGGAACGGCAACCTCATCTCCCGGTCCGGGGCAAACGTCAGATCCCACGTCAACACCGGGAATGACAACGGCACCGGGATCGACCGGGGACCCGGAAATGGATGTGCATATAAACCATGAAACAGTACTTTCATTACGTACCGGGGATATAAGAGACGATTACGTGATAACAATAAATAACCGGGGGGAGGGAATACTCAATTATACAATAGAAACAAAAAATACATGGATAACCTTTGAACATCATGATGATAGTTACACAAGATTTATAGAAGAGGATGTCCTGCCCGGGGGTTTTGCAGTTGGTGATCCGGCCGAGGGAAACGAGGGAATCCAGATGACGATTAGTGCCGAAGGGTTGACCACTGGTATTTATAATGATGGTATAATTGAAATTAGATCAAATGATCCGGAAAAGGAACTCGATGGTTTTGTAATTATTTTGACTGTAACTCCGTTTTAAAAAAGAATAAAACCAGTCCCTTAATTTGAAGAATAAGCAGGATGCATTCCTGCCCATTTTTGACTATATATCAGCTTTCAGGCAGGCAAGAAGCTTTTCCACCTGAAAACCGGATTCCGATTCAGCCTTAAGACATTTTTCTATTATCGTATACCGGCGTAAAAGCTTTTTTCGTATTTCAGCATCATCAACTTCTTTATAAAGCACGTCAATCACCGTTGCGATAAATAACCACCACATGACGTATTCAAATGCTTCTTTATTGAACCATAATATGTTCTCATACCGGTTCACTTTAAGGAAACGGATAATATCCTGGTCGCAGAGCAGATTGTTCATGAATATATACGGATAATTTTTTTTGAGTCCTTTTAAAACAAACCACTTCTGGTGAGAAGTGAGTATTTTAATAATGTCCACGCATTTCCAGGCATCATCTTCATTCATTCCCGTATCCCGGAATACTGCATGTACCTTTTTCCCGAAAAGCCACTCATCCAGCCAGCTCCTGCTCTGGCTTATCCAGTGTTCAGTACCGGAAAGCGTACCTGTTGAATGGAAAAACACCCAGCCGTAAAGGATTTCGAAAATATAAGGTATTTCTTTAAAACCCTTTTCAAAATAGGTAATCATACTCCCGGTTTTACCCTTTTTCGGTATTGAATACTGGTTTTCTAAAGCTTCGAGATTCTGGATAATCTCCAGCTTTTTCCTGGTCATGGATGCAATACGTTTTGCATCCCCTTTTCCCCCGCAGTGTACAGTAACTGCCTGATAGAAGAGGTATGAGCTTCTTTCGATCGCATCGATAAGATCGAGAAAAATCGCTTCATGGTCAGGGCATGCCCTGCTTTCCCTTAAACTGGTAAAAACGGCCTTGTTAAGGAATGTATAAAGTGTATGATAAACTTCCTTTAAAAATATCTCTTTAAGCTCATCATCCACGCTTAAAACCCCCCGGCCATGAAGTGTACTTGCCAGCTGGCTGTAATGATGATACTCATTATCACCTACCTCCCTGAAATCAAGAAAGGCATGGTATTTAAAAGCTCCCAGTTCAATGTAGAGTCCGCAGTCCCATAATTCCTTTGAATTACGGATATACTCGAGATTGGAAATGTGATCCCGGAAAATGCAATAATAATTACCATCATTATGAAGAGAAAGCCCTTCGCCGAGTACTTTCTGGGTAAGGAATTTCCCGCCATCCGGTGTTTTTACTACAAATGCGGCCGATGTCTTTATCCATCCTTTTGCAAATTCATACTTATTATTATAAACAATAAGGCCCCGTTCCGGACCATGACTGTTTGAATAGGCAAATACATTTTCATTCACCCAGCCTTCCGGTGCATAAAAATCATAGAGAAGAAAATTATGAACATGGGCAAATATGTACCGTTTTTTTAAGAGAGGGAATATCTCCCGTTCATGACGCTGCACAAGATGCCAGTCGGGTATTTCGTTCCAGTAGGCTTTTCTGTATTCCATACCGTATTTTTCGGTGAATCCTTCGATTTGTCCATGACCGAACATGGGAAGACCCGGCATTGTGGACATCATAAGGCATATGCCAAAATATTTATCCTCCTTGCCGAATTGGGCTACCGCGGTGTCTTCATCCGGATTATTCATAAAATTAACAAACCGTTTTAAAATTTCCGGATCGAATTCCATCGTATTTTTAATGGTAAGCCGGTATTTCTGATTATCCTCCATTTTAAGCATATTCATGAATGCACTGTTATACACACGGTGCATGCCCAGGGTCCGGACAAAATATCCTTCCATGAGCCAGAATGCTTCTGCAAGGAGGAGGGTATCCGGGCATTCCTTTGCAACACGATCTACAACTTCACGCCAGAACTCATTCGGGAATGCCTCGTTAAAATCATGTTTTGTTATGCCGAACTCTGCGCGGGAGGGAATATCACCCCCGGAGCCGGGCGGTGGAAACCAGAGTCTCTGGTAATGCCGTTTTGCAAGGGTCATGGCTGCATCAAACCGGATAATGGGGAAAAGATGGGCAACATGAAGAATCGTTCTGATTACCGCTTCACGGGCTTCCTGGTTAAGAAAATTAAGCTGGGCTGTATCATTCCAGGGCATATGAGTCCCGTCGTTTCCATGGTAGATATACCTTGTTTCGCCTGTATAAAAATCAACCCGCTTGAATACGACTGCTGCATCGGTTCGATTATAATAGTGATCTTCTATAAAGATCCCGACACGCTGATCTTCCGAATAATTATGTCCTGTAAATGAGTATGACGGAAAAGGAGGATATCCTGCCTGGACATACCAGTCCGGATGTTCAATTGTCCATTTGGAGAATATCCCTGTATGATTGGGAACCATGTCACTTGCAAGCCGGATCCCCCTGCGCCAGCACCTGTCCCGCAGGTTCACCAGGGCTTCATACCCTCCCAGTTCACCGGCAACGACATAGTCATAAACAGAGTATGCACTGGCTTCGGCATCCGGATTTCCGCAATGGTGTTTGATAAGCTTTGATGCAGAACTCCGTTCCCAAACGCCGATAAGCCAGAGACCGGTGAATCCCCAGCCGGCAAGGATATCGAGTTCTTCATCCGGTATCTGGTCAAGTTTTGTAATTGCCCGGTGGTATTTTGCAGAAAGCTGGTCAAGCCATACCAGGGTATGCTTTGCAATTAAAACCAGTTTTGGCATCCATTCCTTGTCTGCACTAAAACGCTCATATTCGGTTTCATAGGAGAAATCATAGGGTACAAGAAGGGGCTTGCCAAAACCCCGCATTTTTTCTTCTTCCCGGATCAGATCGAGGCTTGATAAAAGACGGAAAAGGAACTTACCCAGCATAAATCCCCATTTCTCTATTATATAATTGATCTGTCCCTGGAGTGAATGAGGTTCTGCTATTGCCGGGCTCCGGATCATATCGATAAGATTCTGGTTATCCGGACCGAAAGGTTTTTGTGTATTAAAGAAATTGTGGATATGGTCAATAATGCCATTGTATACCGTTTTTTCTTTCAGATTTTTATCATCAAACAGTTCACTATACGGGGAAAAGGCCTGGTTTTCATTCGCTATCTGGAGCATGAGCATTTCTTCGAGGATAATTTGACGGTTTGAGACCCCGTCTGTTGATCCCTGAAAATATCTATTCAGGGAGATTTCGTTTTTATATACTTTTACAGGGGGAAACTCTTCGGTGAACTGGTATAAAACCCTGTCCAGTTTTTCTTTACCGTATTTATCTTCAAGAGAGGATAAACATTTTTTCATTATTTCCGGGTTTATTTCCTGTCTGTAAAGAAAGATTATATAATGAAGGATCTCATCGATAAGACCCATGGCATTAAGCTGACCGGTCTTGATCGCCTGCTCAGGATGTTGTATAATATCCTTTTTCATATTCATCTTATGAGCAAACATACGGGCATCATGGAACCGTGCAAGGATAACATTCCCTGTACTTTCAAAGATACTTTCATCAAACCCGTATTTATCCCTTACCTTTTTTGATACATGAAATTCCATGGTTACAGCAGGAATATCTTTAAAACGGGGTGGGTGTCTCTCTATTTTTGAAAGTTTAATCGTAAAAGAAATTGTATGATGAATAATAGAAACTTTTTCCAAAATATCTACACCTTTCATTTAATCCTGTTCTTAAGCCTTTCTTATTTTGTATTCAATGACCTGCTTTTTCTTGTTTTAATCAACTCTCTCACATAGTCATTAAATTTGTAAAATGTATTTAAAAATTCCACAGAGACATACATTCTGTATGACCAGTTTTTATCGGAAATTGTTCCGGGGACATTTATACGCTCATCCGATGGACTCATTATTTTAAGTTCGGGGAAGAGTGATAACAAATCCTGGATTTGAAAGATGGTAAAAATCGAACTTGCAGAAAGATTCCTTTCTATAATGGCCCGGGCAAGAGGCTGGGTATATTCTTCCGGGTACCTGGTTTTTAGCTGGAGTAAGGAAAAATACGCCTGCTTTTCCTCATCAGTAAGTTCCAGCTCCCACCAACCACGGAGACTGTGTGTATCATGGACAGAAGGGGCACACACGGAAAGGAGGGGATATTTTGTAACAGGGATATAAGGGGATCCGGTTTTATCATATTCCCTGGTCCAGCGTTCTATTTTCAAGCTAAGAATTTGCCGCTTTTTAAGGACCTTTGGCACACATTTGGGAACTACCCCGAGGTCTTCTGCGCACATAAGCATGGAAGTCGTTTCCTGCATCATTGAAAGGAGATCGTTTCCCCGCGTTTCCCAGATTTTTTCCGATTTTTCATCAACTTCATGGAAAAGATGTTCAAGCTGTTCCCGTTCCCTGTTGTTAAGAGATTTAAATGCACGGGTGTCCCTGTAATCCCAGAGTTTATGATATACTCCCGGTTCTATTTCAAGGAGTGTTTTGTTCCTGTGCCAGATAATAAGTAATTTTTTAATTCTCTCTTCCTCATCCAGACCTTCAATCACCTTTTCACTCTCAAACTCGGGTTGCAGGTTATAGAGATTCTCATTATGTATCTGGTTAAGGTACATTTTTTTTACATAATCACTCTTATCTGCCACCAGGAAATCGATCTCTTCACCCGGGATATGGGGAAGACTCATCCACCGGATTCTTCCTTCATCAAATCCCACAGCTATTAATTGCTTTTTTGTAATGAACGACGCAGGATAAAAATGCCCCATCTTTCCCGATGATTCCATGGAAGGAATTCGATAGATCCTGAAAAAACCGAGTACATGATCAATCCTGTATGCGTGATAGAATTTCGCTGCCTGCCTGAGACGCATCCGCCACCACAGGTAATCATCCCCTTTTAAAGCTTCCCAGTTAAAGATCGGAAAATCCCAGTTCTGCCCAAGGTGTGAAAACATATCCGGGGGTGCGCCAGCCCTGTGAGTAAGATCGAAATACTTCCTGTACATCCATATATCCACACTATCTTCATTCATTAATATTGGAATATCACCCTTTAGATACACACCCATCGATTCAATGGTCCGGGCAGTTTCTATAAGTTGTTTTTCAAGATTGTATTGAACCCATGCATAAAAGTAGGAATTATCCGGATTCTTTTCCCATTCATTATTTACCTCCGCTTCCGTCGGCTGCTGCATAACAGGCCAGAATTTCCAGTGGTAAAATTTATACTTTTTTTTGAACTGAAAAAAGACGGCATATGGCTTAATCCAGGGATTATCGCCTATCCATTTCTTTAAATCCCCGCTTTTCATAATCGTTTCTCTATTTTCCTTGAAACACATTTTAAGGAAAGAAAGCTTTCCTTCCAGAACAGATTTATACAATACCTGCGGGGATTTTTCATGGGAATTCTTAAAACATTCAATCTCTGACAGAAACGGTTTTGCTTCTCCCAGTTCCTGTAGTCGAATAAAAATCGGGTGGAGTGCCAGTGTACTGATAGCACTGTACGGGGAACTATTCAAACCAGTATCATTAACAGGAAGAATCTGAATAATCTCTATCCCGACTGATTTACACCATGTGCCTAATTTTTTCAAATCCAAAAACTCTCCGCAACCGCAGCTCATATCGCTTCGTAATGCAGAAACCGGTATTGCAACACCAGTATAGAAATGGTCTAACTTACCAAATTTCATTCCTTTTCCCATCCTGATTTTTTAAAATAATGGTCGTATTGTTACACTTTACACTCTCATAATCAATATGGTCAATGATTTCAGACATAAATTAAAATAATTATAATACTATTTTTGGTAAAATTTCCCTATAATTTCCCTTGACCTTTAACATTAATCCTGTTAATACATGGGTAAAATGAAATAAAGGTGGCAATTAGGTATTTACTATGGAATGGAGAATCGTTTACCTGATCTTTAGCATTATTTCACTTGTTTTCGGTATATGGAATCTTGCACAGAGAAAAACCTTTACTCTTACTCTGTTAAGCATTCTCTGGTTCATCATCGTCCTTTTCCAGTTTTTTATAAGAGATCTATATCTGGTAAGAATTCTTCCGGGACTGGTCCTGGGTGATCTTTTAACTTTCATAGGGCTTCCTGCACTGCTTATCATCGGTTTTCTATCGAACAGGTTCAGGAAATAACCGGGAGATTATTTCCGTTTTCAGGATGTCATTAGAGCATGAATAATCCGGGTGAACAGGACATTAAAAAGAAATGTATGCATATCTGTGAAAGAATAGAAGCACTGCTTTCTCAAACGGAATTAGAAAAGGCGATTTCCGAATTCACACAACTGAATAAAGAATGGGATCAACTTCTTCCCCCGGAAAGTAAAAGGGATGAACTCCTTCTGCAACGTTATACAAAGGCATGTGACAGTTTTATTCAGCAGCGTGATTGGGCCCTATGGGCAAATTATAAAAAAAGAGAAGACATATGTTCACAGCTTTCAGTATTACTGAAAGAGCCTGCAAACCAGGAGAGTATCGGTCAGTTTACGGAGCTTAAGCATGAATGGCAGCATGCAGGAATCGTTCCTGAGCGGAAACAGAATACTCTATGGAAAAAATACAGAACGCTCTGCAAACAACTTTATGAAAAAAACCGGGAATTTTTCCAGGAAAAAGAAAAAACAAAAGAAGACAATTTGAAAATGAAAGAATCCCTGTGCCTGGCAATTGAAAATCTGATTGAACCGGATGACTGGCCCAGGGCAACGGAATTTGTTATTAAAATTCAAAAAGGCTGGGATGCTGTTGGTCCGGTACCAGGTGAAATAAGTAATACTATCTGGGAAAGATTTCAAAAGACCTGCAGGGATTTCTTTGAAAGAAGGAAGGAATACTACAATACAATCAGAAGAAAGCAACAGGCAAACCTGGAAAAAAAACGTGAATTATGTGAGCGGGTGGAATCGTTAAAAGACTCGACAAAATGGAAAGAGACTTCCAGGGAAATAAAGCAGATCCAGAAAGAATGGCAGGCAACCGGGCCGGTTCCCTGGAAAAAAGAAAAAAGCCTCTGGAAAAGGTTCAGATCTGCATGTGATTTCTTTTTTAATGCACAGCAGGTATATTTTGATGAGCTGGAAAAGGAAAAACCTGAAAATCTTAAAAAAAAGGAGGAACTCTGCGTTATTGTTGAATCCCTGGAAAGCATCCCCGGGTCAGAGCAATTCCAGACAATCGTCAGGGTACAGGAAGAATGGAAAAAGATCGGCCCCATACCAAAGGATAAGGAAACTGAATTATGGTACCGGTTCAGGAAACCTATTGATGAATATTTCGAAAAAAGAAACAACCAGAAAGAAAAACAAAAAAAACAGATGGAGCAGAACAAAACCCTTAAGGAACAGCTCTGTATCGAAGCGGAATCCCTCTGCAATTCGTCTGATTGGCGGGAAACAGCTGCCCGGTATAAAGAACTCCAGAAGAAATGGAAACAAATCGGACTGGTTGAACAGGTCCATGAGCAGGCCTTATGGCACAGGTTTCATGCAGCATGTGACGCTTTTTTTGAACGGTACAAAGAGTACCGTGATTCCCATAACAAAGAAAAAGAAAAAAATCTGGAGAAAAAACTTGATCTCTGTTTTCAGGCAGAGATTATTGCAGAGGTAAAACTCACAAAAGAGGAAGAGGAAGAGCGGGCTGAATGGCAGTTGAAAAAATTAACGGAAAATTTCTGGTTTAAAATCCTGGACAAAGAAGCGGATAAATGGGAAGACAGGGCGCAAAAACTCATGGAAATGCAGAAACAGTGGAAGGAAATCGGACCTGTTCCTTCTCATATGTCAGAGAAAATCTGGAAAAGATTCCAGGGGGCATGTAATTACTTTTTTGAAAACCGGGGGAAATCCAACCAGAACCCTTTAAAATGACCGTACTGTTACCATCCCATTGCTTCCCAAAAATTGACAACATCTAAGAAATCTATTGGTTTCAAAAACCCGATTGGAAAATCACATCCACTCCTATTATGATCTTGAAAAAGAGTGTATAATGTTATATAGATATAAATAAGGAGGGTATGTATGCCCGAAGAGGAACACATTGTTTTTATTAACAAACTTCTTGAACAGAGAAACTATCTCTCTGCATATCTCTATCTGAAAGAAACTTCCGTATCACGGGAAACAGAGCTTGAATATACAGGAAGGATTGTACAGGATATCCTGGGCGAGCTTACGTACAGCACAGGAAGGCGGAATAAGGAAAAAGTATACTTCTACCGGTCACTTCTCCTTATGATTTTTCAGGACATTCCCGGTCTTGCACGGATTTACAGAAGGCAATTGCATATAGCCCGGGAACCGGAATCACCCCTGGCATTTTTAAAACATCTCAGGGCTTTAACAGATTTCTCGACAGATAAAGATGATCTGAAAGAATCGATCGAAGATACAATGGAGGAAATCTCGGAAAAAGTCGAGGATGCCCGGGAAGACATTGAAGAAGGAAAGCTGGATGATTCGGTAAAGGATCTCTTTTCCCTTGCAGAGGATAGCATCAAACAGGGAATTAAAGGTTTTAATGAGTTTATAAAGAAAATAACAAAGACCAGTACCGCAACTGAACCGGATCCAGAAAATGAAGAACAGGAAATGAGAAAAGCAGAACCTGTTGAAGATGACATACATGTAGAAAAAGATATAAATAGAAAAAAGGAAAAGAAAGAGCCTGGTAATGCTGAAGAAGAATAAGAATCAATATTCCGGCAGATACCTTCTGGTACCTATACAAATAAAGACTTTACTTTTTCTTGAAAATAACATAAAATACATAGTGTCAGTGTCAATAGTATGATGAAATTACAATAGAGGAAGGTGTAAATGATTTTAGATATAATAAAACTTAAACTATCCTTTATATACAAAATCGTAAATATTGTTACCACTTTTTTAAAGACAAATAAAAGAATAAAAAAAACAAAGTTAACGTTCATGTTTGTAAAAAAATTTGCAAATAACTGGGTAAAATTCAAATTCCGGAAAAGGTTGGACCTGGAACCGGTTTTTGCAATGTACCTTATTACAAAGAAATGCAATTTCCGGTGTACCTACTGTTATGCAGAATCAAACAAACGTATATCTGCGGTATCCCCGAAAGACCTGAATACCACCGATACATTCAAGCTTATTGAAATTATACGAAAAGATGTTTCACATATTTATTTCACCGGCGGGGAACCCCTTTTAAGAAAAGATATCATTCCGGTATTAAAATACTGCCGTGATCTGGATTACGATGTCCTGGCTTTAACCACAAACGGCTCATTACTTCCCAAATACGAAAAGATTATTGATTATCTGGATTTTCTTACCATAAGTATCGATTCGTTTGATGAAAAGAAAAATGATCAGATAAGCGGGGTGAAAAGCGGGACAACAAAGAAAATAAAAGAAATTATTAAAGAATATGCCGAATTACAGAAACATCACAAGTTTACGCTGCTTTTAAACACGGTCATTACACCAATAAACATACAGGATACCTATGCGATTATGGATTTTTGCTTTGAACGTAATATCGGACTATCGGTGATCGGGCAGATGAGTGATTTCAAGCCCATTGATTTTTTGCGTACAAGTCCTGAGTACATGAAACTTGTGAGCGATATAATAGAATACAATAAAAAAGGATACCCGGTATTGGGAATGCCGAGTTACAATAAGAGTCTGCTTACGTTTGAGCGACACAGATGTTTCCCGACACTCATTCCAACGATCTACCCGAATGGTGACCTGCTTTACCCCTGCGAAGTCCTGAATAAAAGAAGGTATAATCTTCTTGAGATCGGATCCATATCAGATGCAAATATGATGGGACTTGCCGAGGTGGGTTATAAGATTGATTGTCCCGGCCAGTGCTATCTGCCATGTTATATTTCGGCTTCCTGTTTTATGGAAAAACCTTTTTCTGCAATAAAACAGGGAATAAGGTTAAAAATGGGTAACTGTTATAATAAAAGAAGTGAAGCTTCCTGATAAATAAAAAAAAATTTCCTGTTTTCTAAAGTTATAATATCCTGCTGCCGAAAAACAGATAAGCGGTATTTTTCTTAAAACCCCCTGACACCTCACGCAAAGTCATTCATTTCTTTTTGCGTGCACAAACATCCCTCTTCATTATCATATAGCGATAATAATATTATAGAATAACAGCAAACAACTCATTAATATAAAAAAAATTTATTTTTTTTATATTTTTTTCTAAAGTCATTAGTTAAGGTAATCGATATATGTAATAAGCAAAAGCCTGCTTTCGTGAATGTTCAGGAATAGCAGGAAAGAAATTAAGCAAAGATTTGCCTCTGGCAAATCCTTTGCTTAGCGCTTATGCCTGCGTACGCATAACAATCTTTAATTGGTATCGTTTCCCCCATTTCTGCAATGGAGATATAGTTATCGTCCATGGGGGTAAAATATATACGACAAAGGAGGTGTGCAGGAAAAAAACAGTAAAACAACATACGGGCAGGAACAGGAGCGAAGGAATATAATACCAGTTATATGGGAATTGATATTTTAGATTGTCAACGCAGCAATTATTTATGTTTACCGGGTAAAAGGATTTATTTTTTTTAAATAAACTCCTTTTCTATAACAGCAGGTTTACCCTTATTCCCATTATCGGAATCAGAAACTTGCGGGTTAAGGGTATTTTACCGTGATATGTGTGTAAAAACGGCCTTTTTTATAAGGATAAATGAAGGCATAAAACAATAGTTTTAATTATTTTCAAGGAGGAAACAATGATAATTAATCATAACTTAAGCGCCATGTATGCACAGAGGAATTTAAAGTACAATGATATCCAGGTGACCAAAAACATGGAAAAGCTGTCATCCGGGTACAGAATAACAAGGGCAGCAGATGATGCATCCGGTCTTGCCGTGTCCGAAAAAATGCGGTCCCAGATAAGGGGCTTGAATCAGGCATCCAGGAATGCAGCAAACGGTATTTCGTTCATCCAGACAACAGAAGGGTATCTCCAGGAATCGCAGGATGTATTACAGCGTATCCGTGAGCTGGCAATACAGGCATCAAACGGTATTTACAGTGCAGAAGACAGGATGATGATACAGGTCGAGGTCTCCCAGCTTATCGATGAAGTGGACAGAATCGCCTCGCATGCCCAATTCAATGGGATGAACCTTATTACAGGGAGATTCGCCCGCCCACTCGGGGAAAATATGGTGACAGCATCTATGTGGTTTCATATCGGGGCAAATATGGACCAGCGGGAACGGGTTTACATTGGAACCATGACAGCGGCAGCCCTTGGGGTGAAGGATGTGGCAAGCCAGAGAATAATGACCCTCTCTACAATGGACAGTGCCAACAGATCCATCGGCGTTCTTGATGATGCATTGAAAAAAATAAACAAGCAACGTGCAGATCTTGGCGCATACCAGAACAGGCTGGAACTGACAATTGTCGGGATCGATTCAGGTGCGGAAAACCTCCAGGCTGCCGAATCAAGAATCAGGGACGCTGATATGGCCGAGCAGATGGTACTCTATACAAAGAACCAGATTCTTGTTCAATCCGCAACGGCAATGCTCGCCCAGGCAAATGTAAAACCGCAGGTTGTTCTTCAATTATTACAGTAATGTAATGATGGAAACTGGACAAAAGATTCAGGATCCGGAATTATCTGACCATTTGATTCCGGATTCTGAATCCTTCTTTCTTTGTTAAGAACATAGCTCCGCAAATTATTTAATGGAAGAAAAGGGAAACCACCGATTACACATCTATGATGAAAGTCAAGTATTTTTCGAGAA
>JAFGQK010000175.1 GCA_016935735.1 Spirochaetales bacterium
ATCCTTTCTGGATCTGATGTAATTACAGGTATAAATTATTTCCTGCTTCTCTTGATTTGGGTTGTGGGCGTAGCCAACGCTGTGTGTAATCAGTGTAACCGGTGGTTTCCCTTTTCTTCCATTAAATAATTTGCGGAGTTATGTTCTATATAGAAGAAAAATCAGCAATAATTCTTAATTGTTATTCCGTACATAAAAAAAATCAAGAAATAAGTTTCCGGGCAATACTGCCCTGGCCGCTTACAGTTTCTGTTGCACCATTCCTCTTGACATTCATTCCTGTTTACAATACATCTACTTAAATGAAAGAAAATGAAAGCAAAAATCCGGGCAGGGTACTTGCATTATTTGATTTTGATTGTACGGTAACAAAAAGGGACACTTTCCTGGATTTTCTCCTTTTTACGTTCAAATTTCCCCGGCTTATAGGCGGTTTGTTCCTTATGATTCATATCATAATCGGGTATGTGTTTCGAATGATTACCAATGAAAACGCCAAACAGAAAATTCTTTCATATTTTTTTAAAGGTATGTCAAAAGAGGAATTTTATAAGCTGGGTGATAATTACAGTATTGCAAGGCTTCCTGCTATCGTAAAAAATGATGCATTACAGAGGATTAAATGGCATCAGCAGCAGGACCATCCGGTGATAATCGTATCCGCATCCCTGAAATGCTGGTTAAAAGGGTGGTGTAAAAAACAGGGAGTGGAACTTATCTGCACACAAATGGAAATAGTGGACGGACATCTTACCGGAATGTTTAATGGGAAGAATTGCTATGGCCGGGAAAAGGTAAGGCGGATAAAAGAACTTTTCCACCCGGAAGAGTATTATGTCTATGCATATGGAGACAGCCGCGGGGACCGTGAGATGCTTGCCCTGGCAGATGAGAAGTTTTACAAATTCTTTAAAAGGTAAAACAGGATATGGATATGAAAAAAAAGATTTTCTTTATTATCATTACCGTTCTTGCAGGGTTATTTTCCTGTGTATCGGCCGGAAAGCCTTCTCATATCCCGGATTGTCCGAACAAGATTGATGCAAATGGAAATAAAGAAGGAACCTGGCTTATCTTCTATAATGAACAATATCTGGAAATACCGGACTGGAAAAATGCATCGTATTACCGGGTGATTGAATATGAAAGGGGAAAACCTGCGGGGATGGTGAGGACATATTACATTTCCGGAGAAATCCGGCAGGAATGCTCTTTATTAAAAGACAATCCCGATATTATCGATGGACTCGGTAACTGGTATTATAAAAACGGGAAAAAATCCGCACAGGGAGTGTATAAAGCAGGGAACAGGCATGGCAGGTTTCAATGGTGGTATGAAAGCGGCCGGAAAAAGATCGAGGGGTATTTCAAAGAGGATCATGAAAACGGATTCTGGATACACTGGCATGATAATGGAAATAAAAACAGGCAGGGGGATTATATAGACGGCAGGATGGCCGGTTTATGGATATACTGGTATGAAAACGGTGAAAAGAAAGCCGAAGCCTTTTATGAATCCGGGAAATTAAATGGGAACTATATACGATGGTATGAAAATGGAGTAAAAGAAGGTGAAGAATATTATAAATCAGAAAAACTTGAAGGCAGATTTTTAAGATGGTATATGAATGGAAAAAATAAAATAATTGCCGGTTACAGTGAAGGTAATCTGGATGGTGTCTGTACCTGGTTTTATGAAAATGGAAAAAAGAAAATAGAAAGCAATTATAAAACCGGAATTCAGCAGGGTTCCTGTATCTGGTGGTATGAAAATGGGCAGAAGAAAGCAGACGGGTTCTATGCAGAAGGGAAAGAAGACGGGTTGTGGCAATTCTGGTATGAAAACGGAAAGAAAAAAAAGACCGGTACTTATGCATCCGGCGAAAAAACCGGGGTATGGGAGTACTGGTATGAAAACGGGAATACCGAAGCAAAGATCAGCAGGAATGAGCTATGTATTATCTGGGATAGTGACAAACAATTGAAGTTTTACGGAACATATGAAGAGTTTTTACAAAAGGCAAAAGACCTGGCAAAGGTGAATACGGAAATAGATGCCCTGGTCCGGGAATATCTGGAAGAGTGATTAAAAGATCACTCTTCATCGTTGTCTGAAAGATACTTTATCACTCCTTTCCATAATGCATCTTTTTTGAATTTTTCAAGAGAATCAGGTTCAACACCGGTCA
This sequence comes from Spirochaetales bacterium, assembly GCA_016935735.1. Lineage (GTDB taxonomy): Bacteria > Spirochaetota > Spirochaetia > SZUA-6 > JAFGRV01 > JAFGRV01. The sequence goes on from JAFGQK010000175.1 coordinate 2,190, forward strand.
TTCTTTTTTCAAGCTGTGAAAGACTGAACCCCTGCTTAATCACCATCCATTTCCCTGTTGTTGCATGAATTGCCTGTTCCGGACAACCGTAAATACACCGCATACACATCATACATTTTTTCCCGAACCGGGGAATTCTATCTGTCATATTGATGTTTTCCCGCGGACAATTATTCACGCACCACAGACACGCGGTACATTCCTCAGAAGCATAAAGCCCCTGTCCGAATTTTTTCACACCTGTTTCTTCCAGCCTGGATATAAGGTGTGCTGCAATTCGTATCAGGAAGTGAGGGGTTGTTCGTTGCCTTGAACCTGAAATAATCTTTTTGACGACCTGTTCTGTTTTCTGTGAAAGAGTACGGAGCAGCTGTATAGCCAGATGATCATTGGTCGGAATAAACCAGTTGCTGGGCATTACCATCATTGTTTCATAAAATACCGTATAACCTTTTTTTTCCAATGCTTTTATGCATCGTACACGGCTTGCTTTATTCAGGGAAGCCTCACCGCCCCCGGAAACGGATACAACGGCAACAGGGAGAGAAGGGACATGGGGTAACAATCCTATCCATTCAAATACCGGGACAGGTGCATCAAATGCATGAACTGGATACAGGAGAATAATCAGACCGGTATCATTTATTATTTGTTGATATGAATCTTTCTGGTTATTCATGGAAGACATATCCAGTGAGTGTCTGGTAACGAAAAACTTTTTTTCCAAAAGCTGTTTTTCAAATTCTTCTGTTATTCTCTTTACCCCGCCGGTGCCTGAAAAATATACTATCCAGATTCCGGATTTATCTATGGTTATCTGTTGTTCCATTGTTTCTCCTTATCCCGGAAAAAGAAATTTCCAGTAATTCAACGGAATATAAACCTGGAAAAAAGAAAAGAAAAAAATAATCTTATTTGCAGTTACTGCAAATGTAATGATTATCCGGACAATAAATATTCAGCAAATCCTTATTTCCACAGATTAAACAGGTAAGCTCCCGGCAATCTTCTTTCTGGGTTACATAACGCAGGGGCTTCCCACAAACAGAACACCTATTTTTCTTTCTATATGTTGATATCTTTTTCATTATTCTGCTAAAATATAGTATAATACATCAGTTAATCTGTTTCAAGAACAGTGGAATTGAATTATTTTCCCGGTTTCATGATTAAATAAAAATAGGGGAGGTTTTTTACCTCCCCATACTATTACCTGTAAAAATAATCCCTGGTTTTCTCAAATCTGCCGCTCTTAAGGCAGCATTTCTTAAAAGCGTTTTCCCGAACCGCAAGGACAGGGATCATTACGGCCAAGTTTTTCTAACAGATATTTATTGCCGTGAACTATTCTTGTTCCCTTTTTTACGTTTGTTTCCGAGGGAAATCCTTTCCTGCGTTTACTCATGGATTCAAAATAAGAATCCTTCTTCAAACAAGTATTTTGATTTCACAATACACCTCCTGTAGAGATTTTAAAAAATTGCTGATTGTATTAAAAGCCGGGATATTTAGCGAATAGAAACCTGGAGAGTTTTTAATGTTTGTAATGAATAATGTAAGTCAATCATAAAAACCTCCTCATTTTAAATTGATATAAATAATTTATAAAAAATTTAATTCTATGTCAATGTTCTGCCGGCAAGATTGTGAACTCCGGTTATAAATTTAATAAAGTGGAGTACCTTATACATTACTATCGTGCCTCAACGAATGTTGAGTAGATTTCAACAGCAGAAATTTTGTTTTGTTTAGTCATGGAAGCGAATATTGCTGAAGAGCCCGTTGCGGTAATTCCGCACGGCGGGATCTGTACGGGGGATACTGGGTAACCAGTATCCCCACCGTGACCAAAAAAAATTCTTAAAAAACAGACAGGATCGACAGGATTTATACAATCCTTACTCCTTCTCCTGTCCTGCTAATCCTGTCAAAAATACGTTGAATAATTACAAAAATGCAAAATAAATATCTTCCTGGATTCATGGGTTCCTTATAAATTACTTCTTTGCACTCTACTCCTTTATTCACTATGGCAGCAGGAGATTGACAGACTACATTATTGATTCTATTCTTTATTTAGTAAGTGGTGATTGAAACCTTTACACACCTTATTAATTTTATGAACTTCGCTTCATATGTCGATAATTGAGGAGAATATGAAAAACATCGCAATAATCAATGGAATTGACCTTTCTCCCTATACAGGAATGCCTTTAGTTGGGGAAAAAACGACTACCAGCCTGGTGCATCAATTCAGCTTAACCCTTCCGGATAGTAAGAAACAGGTATTACTGTCCAGTACCCAACTGAAAGAAACGGATTTTGAAGTATTTCGCCAGGATATATGGAATACCGAAGAATTGCTTGTAGCTATTGAAAGGCTTTCTGCCGGATACGATAATATCTATTATTTTTATGCAGATTGCCCTTTCCTGGACACTGATCTTTCTAAAAAAATGTTTCATAACCATATAAAATATATGGCAGACTATACGTTTGCGGATGGATATCCCTATGGTCTTTCGACAGAAATAATAAAAACAGATATTATCAAGCGTTTGTTAAAATTGAATAAGGAAAAAAAGAATCCGGTCCAGCGGCAGAGTATTTTTGATATATTAAAAAACGATATCAATTCATTTGATATCGAAACAGAACTCGCTCCCCGTGACCAGCGGCTTTTAAGGGTGCAGCTTTCTGCTGATACAAAGAGAAATTTTTCCCTGCTAAAACGTATTGCATCTATTCAATCCGGACAGGATATAAATTCACCATCGGTCTGTACCTTATTGGATAAACAACCGGAATTATTGCGGACACTCCCTGCATTTTTTTCCATTCAAATCACCGGCGGTTGCCCCCAGAAATGTCTGTATTGTCCGTATCCTGAAACCGGAAAAAAGAACGGGTTTGAGATAACGGAAAATAAAAACGAAATGGAACCCGGTCAATTCCAGCTTATTGTTCATGCAATAAAGGATTTTTGCGAAGATGCCGTTATCAGCATATCCGCCTGGGGGGAACCGGCACTGCATACCAGGATTTCCAATATTGCAGAAAAAGTTCTGGAAGATGAAAAGCTTTCCCTTATCATTGAAACATCGGGAATTGGCTGGAATACTTCTATCCTGTCACAACTCACACAACATAAAAAGAACCCGGTAAAATGGATTTTAAGTCTTGATGCCTGGACAAATGATGTGTATGCTTCTTTGCGGGGGCAGGGATTTCAGGAAGCATATAAAACAGCGGAAACCCTTTTAAGTCTTGATAAGAATAATGTTTATATCCAGGCTGTACGAATGAAAGAGAATGAGGATGATCTCGAGCATTTCTACCTGAACTGGCAGAAAAAAACAGAAAATATCATTATCCAGAAATATGACAGCTTTTGTAATGTATTGCCGGAAAGAAAGGTAACGGATCTCTCCCCTTTACACCGGTTCCCGTGCTGGCATCTTAAAAGGGATATGACAATACTTATTGACGGATCTGTTCCCCTTTGTAAAGAAGATATCTCATCTTCGATAATCCTGGGGAATATTTTTCACGATTCTCTCCCGGATATATGGGAAAAAGGCCAGACATATTATCTGGATCATATAACCGGAAACTATCCTGGAATGTGCAGGAAGTGTGATGAATACTATACATTCAACTTCTAAAACATATAAAGTCCCTTATACAATTGTGGGAGAAAAAAAGAATAATACCTATCATGCTCCATATGTGACAATTCTCCTGCTTAACAGGGGTGGGAAGTTCTACCGGGAAGACCTTTTTAAAAATATAAGGAATTACACCTTTGCAGAAACTATTTATATCGAAGGACCTGATATTTCATATAATATCGAACCCCTGGTGAAAAAATTTCCCGGAATTAAATTCCTTCTGTTAAAAGACAATATATCAGACGGAGAAAAGATAAATCTCGGAATAAAGGAATCCAGGTCAGTCTTTGTGTTTGTGATCTGGAGTGATATGTGGATTGCCGAGAAATCATTTACCGAAATTCTTATGAATACTATAGGGAAAAACTCATATCTATGTACCGTACCTGTTATCGAAAATAGTAAACATGAACCGATACCTTCAATCCAGGTTCCCGGATATATGAAAGGAACTATCCAGGTCATGCCCTGGGATTCTTATAAAGATTTTTCTAAAAGTCTTTTTCCTCATGATTTCTGTGGTATCTATCACAAAGAACTGTTTGAAAAACTTGGCGGATTCGATTCAGAAATGAATAATCCATACTGGCAGAAAATAGATTTTGGATTCCGTACTTTTTTATGGGGTGAAGAAATACGGCTCTGTAAGGATCTTCACATACGGTATATGGGAATGACTCATGCAGAAAATATCACCCCGGATGAAAGTTATAAAAAGTTTTATATAAAAAATATTTATGTGAAATATAAAAACGGGAATGGCTATATTCCCTGTTATAAACTCCTTCACTATCTTTTTCATTCAAATACCGGTCCTTTCAGTTCATGCAGGGAGTTTTTTTCAATAAAAAAATGGGTGAAAGAGAACAGCAGACGGTTTAAGAACAATGCACAGAATCTTATTTCACAATGGGAGGCACCGGAGTGACCGGAATCTTTCTTCAGGTAAGACTTGCATCAAAAAGACTTTACAGAAAAGCTCTTCTTCCTTTAGTGAATGGAAATGTCATTCAGCATGCCATGAGGGCTTTAAAAGAAGTTCCTGTATCCATATATGCACTTCTTACGGATAAAGCAAGTGCCCCGGATTTAAGACAATATGCAGAAAAAGAAGGATTCGCTTTATTTGAAGGACCGGAAAATGATGTCCTTTTACGATATTGCCGGGCGGCAGAGTATTATCATGTTACAAGAGTTATAAGGGCAACCGGGGACAATCCGTTAGTCTCACCGGCACTTGCCCGTGAAATCATCGCAATCCATGAAAAAGAGAAACCGGATTTGAGTCATTTTGTTGATATGCCCCTTGGTACTGGAATAGAAGTAGTGGAAACAGAAGCTCTGGTTAAAGCGGAAAAGGAAACAAACGACCCGTATGAACGGGAGCATCTTACCACATATCTGTACAGAAACAGCAATAAGTTTAATGTACTCCATATTCCCTGTCCGGCACATTACAGATTCGCTAATACACAGGTAAGTATCGATACCAGGGAGGATTATGAATGTATCCTGGAATTATATAAAGAATTATATGATGGTAAACCGATTGAAACTGACCGGGTGGTGGATTGGATAAAGAGGAATGGAAAGAGAATTACGCAGTCACGGTGAAAGAAAAATATTATTTGTTCCTGCGGTGAAACATAAGCAGGGGACAGGGCATTTAAAAAGAAGCCTTACTCTTCTCAAGAAGCTTGGAAACCGTGCATATCTTTATATCCCTGGAGAAACATCAATTACCGATGAGGTGCAGAATATCCTTAACGGGGAAAAAAATATCATCCGCCGTCTGGATAAAAACGAAGAATGGGCAATGGTGATCCTGGATAAAATGGCGACAGGGAAAGAAGAGTTTGCGGAATATTGTTCATCCGGGACAGTGATAGGAGTGGACGAAGGCGGGGTGTGTCGGAAGTATTTTCCATATCTTGCAGATACAGTCTTGAATCCATTACAAAAAATAAAACCCAATATTAGTTTAGCTTTTTGTTATAATAACAGGACAATAAAAAAAGATATGAATTCTTTTAAAAATGTTCTCCTCTCCTTCGGAGGGGAGGATTCCCATCATCTTACCATCACATTAGTGCTCACTCTTCTTCAAAAGAATATCTTTTCACCAGGGGAATTGACAATTGTAGAAGGACCATTGTTTAAGCAGTACCAGTGGCCGGAAGGAATAAAAGTAATTAAAAACCCGCCGGATATGGCAGCACTTATCCCGGCTTATGATCTTGTTTTTACTCATTTCGGTATGACCTGTTTTGAATCTATTACCAGCGGGGTACCGGTAATTCTTTTTAATCCCACATCATATCATCAGAAATTAAGTGATTTCTACCACCTTCCCGGTATCGGAATGAGGAAACCCGGCGTAAATAGAATAAAACATCTTCTTTCCCATCCTGAAGTCTTAAAAAAAGCATTAAATACATTTTTACCCGGGCAACAGTGCCTTACAATCTTTTCATTACTACAGTCGATGAATCCCCGGGGGAATTCGGACTGTCCTGTTTGCAGGAGAACCCAGAACAGGGTTATTCAACGCTTTGCATACAGAACCTATTTTATGTGCAAATCATGCCATATTGTTTATTCCCAGTCATTTAAAGACAGGCAGGTACTGTATGATAAAAATTATTTTTTTTATGAATATAAAAAACAGTACATGAAAACATACCTGGAAGATTTTGATTCCATAAAGCAGCTAGCCCGGCAAAGACTTGCTATTATAAAAAAAATAAAGGGAAAAAAGAAATTCCTTCTTGATATCGGTTGTGCTTACGGACCTTTTTTAGCCGCTGCCCGGGAACAGGGGTTTATTCCCGAAGGTATGGATATTTCTACTGATGCATCTGCATATGTGAACAATACGCTGCATATACAATGCCAGTGTATTGATTTTTCCAGTATAACAGATAAAGAAACCGGGGATAAAAAATATGATGTTATTACCATGTGGTATGTGCTTGAACATTTTATAAAAACGGATATAGTATTAAAAAGAATAAACAGATACATGAAGAGGGGAGGGGTATTTGCATTTTCAACTCCGAATATATGCGGTATTTCATATAAAAAAAATAGAAAAAAATATCTGGAAAATAATCCCGGTGACCACTATACTCTCTGGAATCCGGCATCAGCAGCGAAAGTCCTGAAATCATACGGATTTAGCATTGTCAGAATTCGAATCACCGGTCATCATCCAGAACGTTTTCCCATCATGAATGGGAAAGGGGTTAAGAATAAGAAGGGACTGTTGTTTTCTTTCTTATTCTTGATAAGCAGGATATTTCACCTTGGAGATACCTTTGAGGTGTATGCACGAAAGGTCGCCCAATTATGAATTTGGATAAGATGAACAAAACAGTCATGATTCTTGGCGGGAGTACAATGCAAATTCCTTCTATAAAAATTGCAAAAAAAATGGGATGGCGTGTTATTGTAGCAGATGGAAATCCTCAGGTAGAAGGACGTATATATGCGGATCATTTTGCCCATATTGATTTGAAAGATAAAACAGGCATGGAAAAAGCTGCCCGGCACTACCATGAGTTATTTGGATTGCAGGGGGTATTTACTGCCGGAACTGATTTCTCAACAACAGTTGCCTATATTGCAGAAAAACTCGAGCTCCCGGGTATTCCGTATGAAGTTGCCTGCAATGCCACAAATAAATCGCAAATGAGAAATCTTTTTAAAATACATGCAGTTCCCTGTCCGGATTTTGTAACTCTATTTCCCGGGGACAGCCCGGAAAAAGTATTGAAAAACCTTTCTTTTCCTGTAGTTGTCAAACCTGTCGATAATATGGGCGCAAGGGGGGTAAGAAGGGTAGACTCGAGAAACGAATTATACGATGCGGTCCATGTTGCACAAAAGGCTTCGATGATAAATACGGTAATTGTAGAGGAATTTCTCCAGGGTCCTGAATTGAGTCTTGATGCAATTATTTATAATGGACAAATTACCATCTGCGGAATAGCAGACCGTCATATATTCTTTCCCCCTTATTTTGTGGAAATGGGACATACAATGCCTACTGCTCTTCCTGATGATTGTATCAAGCAGGTAATAGATGTATTTTGTAAAGGTATTAAAGCCCTTGGTATTACCAATGGAGCTGCAAAAGGGGATATTATTGTTACAAAACAGGGACCGAAAGTAGGGGAGATTGCAGCAAGACTTTCCGGCGGATATATGTCCGGCTGGACTTTTCCCTATTCGTCCGGGATAGAAGTAACAGAGGCCGCATTACAAATTGCAGTGGGACAATCACCGGGAGATCTCACTTCCAGGGTTCATATGGTTTCAGCAGAAAGGGCATTTATCTCTATCCCGGGAATAATAAGAACAATCATCAATTTTGAAAATGTAAAAACCATGAGAAATATCCAGGCAACATTTATCCGGGTAAAAAAAGGAATGTCAGTGGTATTCCCAAGAAATAATGTTGAAAAGTGCGGAAATATCATCTCCAGGGCACAAACAAGAGAAGAAGCTGTATCTTCCAGCCTGGAAGCAATAAAACAGATTATCATAAGACTTGAACCGGATAACGAAGTAACCGATACCTTTCTTTTTAACAGGTCAAGAGAAGACTGGCTAAACAATATAACCGCTTTTCCAGCGAATGATCCGTTCATGAAAAAGACCCTTGACCAGTCTCCTTTTATAAGCGGGAATATGAATATTACTGATCCGGAAAAGATATCTATTGACCCTTCCCCCTTTTATGAAAGCCATGTAAAAGACTGGCACGGGACTTTAATAAAGGAAGCACTTGAATGTGTGTGTTCCCTTACTGGTTTATCATTTTACACAGGAAAGGAAAAAGACCACCTTGTACTGGGAAAGATTTTCTGGCAGCCTTTTTTAAAAGGGGGAAGCCAGGGAGGACTTTATATCCTGGATTCAGTTTTCAAAGCCTTAAAAGAGGGAACCGGAATAGTAAGAAGATTGGAAAGATGGATATCCTGAAAAATAGACTGCTTTTATTATTTATTTTCATTCTTATGCAATTCCCTCTCCATACGGAAGATCTTATTTCTCTTATAGAAAAAGAAAAAGCAGAACTTCTCTGGGATTCCCTGACCGGGACCGGCATAATTATGAAAGCTGATTCGGAAATAGTGTTTAAGCTGGGAGTGCCATGGATCCTCTGTGACTATTCAATTAAGTATAATATAGATAATATAAAAAGAGACAGGGGAAAAATAATAGTGCCGGATAATATGAGCCGGATAATACATGAACATTTTCTAAAGAAGGAAAAAGAAAAGGAAACCCCCAGGATTGCAGTCATTCTTATTGATCCCGGTCATGGCGGAAAAGATCCGGGTGCATATTATGTGCATAAATCAAAAGATCAGAAGATAATTCTGTATGAGAAAGATCTTACCCTTAAGGTTTCCCGTATTCTGTATGAACTATTGAAAGAAACCTGCAAAGATAAAGATATTATTCTTACACGCTCTACAGATGAATATCTGAAGCTGGAAGAAAGAGTGGAAATCGCCAATTCCATTAAAACAGGTTCCCATGAAGCAATTGTATATATTTCAATTCATTTTAATGCATCATTTAATAAAAAAGCAAAGGGTTTTGAGGTATGGTATTTGCCGCAGAATTACCGGAGAACTCTTATTGATGATAATGAGGTACCGGAAGATGAAAAAGATATTATACCGATTCTGAATACCCTTTTAGAAGAAGAATATACGCTGGAAAGTATTACCCTTGCCAGGGCGATAAGCCAGGGACTTCTTGCCCAGGTTGGAGAATTAACAGAGGAAAGGGGCTTAAAGGAAGAATCATGGTTTGTCGTAAGAAATACAAGAATGCCTTCTGTGCTTCTTGAGCTTGGTTTTATTTCAAACAAGGATGAAGCTTTACTGCTTTCCAATGATTCCTACTTGAAAAAACTTGCGAAAGGCGTATATAATGGTATCTGTACTTTTATAAACCAATTTGAAAGTACAAAAGGTTTCACAAAATAAAGGAGTATAAGAATTCAGGTTGTTATGGAAAAAATAGATACAAAAATGCAATATATATTGATTCTTTCAGGTATTTTCATATTTCTATTCATACTATCTTTACTTTTTTTTCTTATATTGAAAGGGGACCGTACACGGATTGTGCTGTTTTTCCCGGATACAATTTCTGGAAAACTTGTTGGGGAGGAACGGTATATAAAAAGTGAAAAAAATAAAGAAGATAAAGTATATGAACTCATTTCAGAAATCCTGCTAGGTCCATCCCTGCCCGGTTCATCACCTCTTTTCCCGGCAAACACCGAGATTATATCAGTGTTTATCAAGAAAACCCATATTTTCATAAACTTTTCCAGGAAAATAATTTTCCAGGACATAAAGACGCCCCTGGATTTTCATAAAGGAATCCAGGCATGCATCAATTCGTTGAAATTCAACTTTCCATGGATCAAGAATATCTCTTTTTTTGTGAATGGCGAGTCGATAACCCTGGAACCCGGGTCTGATTTGAAACAAAATGAGAATGTTCCCCAGATTAAGTTTATAACTGACATCCTCAAATAGCTTATTTATTATTTTACCGGTATATTAAAAAAAAAATAAAATCGTTGACAAATAAATTTACATTCATATAATGATAACCAGAAAAAGTAACTTTTACTTTGAAAGGAGAGGTGAATGAAAAGAATTATTCTTTTAATCACAATTATGGGGCTATTGATTTGCGGTACAGCTTTTTCCCAGGAAGCTGATGCCGCAGAAACCCTTATCGACTTTAATAATCTGTTAAAGAATAAAACTCTCGAGGATGGAAGAGGAGAAAATGCAGAAACATTAGTCTATTTTGGCGGTGAAGCCGGGGTTACCGCCACTGAAGAGATGAGGCAGAGAATGGTTTCTTCTCTTGCAATAGAAAACTGGAGAGTGACACTCTCATCTTCTTCAAAAACTGTTGCAAGACAGTCCCTTTGCAAGACAAAGGAAGTGAAAACAAAGGATGATATTGGAGTTATGGGTGTACGTGTAAGATTTCCCGAATCAAATTTTAATGCATATGCACTCGTAGAACCCCCGTTTGAAATTCAGGCATACCAGAGAAAGTATCAAATGCAGGGGGACGATATCGTCATTAATGAAGATGGACAGGCTGTAGAAGATGAAACAGATACTGAAGGAACAAAATTCGATAACAAGGGTGTTTTGAAAAATGTCGGGATCATTAAACAGATTATTGTCGAGGTGTATGGTGCAAATTATCCCCATGGTCTCGGAGTAATGCTTATGGATCAAAATTACGAAACCAGGATCTATCACCTGGGTTATCTTAATTTTGAGGGGTGGAAAAAGCTTCAATGGGACAACCCCAATTATATTGAAGATGTACGGCATAGAGAAATAACAAAGTATCCGCTTTATCCGCGTGCTGTACCGTATATCAAACTGGTGGGATTTGTGATTTACCGGGATGCCAGTGCATGGGGAGGTGATTTTATTACCTATTTTAAGAATGTGCAACTTGTATATGATGATGCTGTAGAAGAAGCTGACGATCCAGAAATCAAACATGAAGATACATGGGGTATTATCCGGGACAGAAATGAAGCTCGAAGAAAGGTTGAATACCAGAGACTTGGCGAAAGGTTGTTACTGGAAATACTCGAAAGACAGAAAACAGTCGAATACAAAGAAGCAACTGTAAAAGATTAATAATTAATATTACCAGGTAAAAAAGCACCCTCTTCAGGGTGCTTTTTTTATCGGGATAGTCGTATAGTTATTTAAAATGGAATAGCGGCGAAGGGATTTGAACCCCTGACCCAGCGGATATGAGCCGCTTGCTCTGCCACCTGAGCTACACCGCCAAGACAATAAACCGAAGGCATATTGTTTTTTTAATATACAACCTGCTTGAAAAAATGTCAATATATTGATTTATCTGTATTAAAAAAGTACAATAAAATCCATGCGGATATATCTTCGATATGTAAAGGAATTATTCGTTTTTGAAACAAAAAAAACCCTATTAATTCTCTTTTGTATAATAATAACGCTTTTTTCTTTTTTATTTTTTACAAGGTTTTTATTTTTTCCGTATACAGGACTTATCTCGGATAAACCCGAAGTAATGATCCGGGATAATAAAATATATTTTTCCCCACGATCCTTATTTTCACCTGCACTTCGTTCTGGGTTGAAACCAGGTGAAGATGCTATGGTAACCATTAATAATATTCCTGTTGCTGGATTAAAATCTTTTATCAAGATACTCTACAAATTCCACTCTTTGTCACCGGTACGAATAGAAGTACAGAGGAATAATACCGGGAATTTTATATTTCATATAAATCCGGAATTAATGCTCTTAAAAATAGACTGGATTTTTACTTTTCTTCTTGCATGTACCCTGGTTTTTACCGGTGTTTTTTTACTTTTTTATTTGCATGACCAGAAATATTATCCATTTGTCATAGCTCTTTTCCTTTATCTCTTATCGATCTGTGTAAGACCGTTTTCTTATGAAAATATCTATTCCCTGCTTCTGATGAATACAGGAAATTTTTCTGTCTGGATGCTTCTGTTTTTTGCTTTTTATTACCCATATCCCCGGTTCCATAAGAAAGTTCGTGTTATTATTATTTGTACAACAATTTTTTTCTATTCTATTTTATGCAGTATTGCATGCTTTTTCTATTGCACAGGGGGAAACGGATCGGATATATGGTTTGTATACATTACCAGGATAGAAAAAATAAGAAGTATTTTCGATACTGGTGCGGTTGTGCTTTTTTTTATTTTACTCATTCATTCCTATGTAAAAAGCAGATCATTAAAAATCAAAAGACAAATAGCATGGATAATTGCTGGATTCATCCTTGCTTTTTCTCCATATTTCTTTTTTGAACATCTTCCCTTTATTATAGGGAATATACTGGGAGAACATATTTCCCTGGGGAATTTCGCTCATATTTTTATTTGTATATTCCCTGTTTTTTTTCTTATTGGAGCATCTGATGTTGCCAGGGAAAAATATACCTCTTTTATACCACAGTCTATTTATTTCTTTATAATTATTCCATTGTTTTTATTTTTATTCCTCTTAATCGCAAAACCTTTTTATTCATACCTTATGAGTCATTATGGATTTTCTCATTCTCTTGCATATTTATTTTTTGCATTTCTCTATCTTCTTTTTATGCTGCCGGTTATCCTGGCTGGAATATTTTTCATGAAAAAGATATTTTCAAAACAGACGCATGAGAATTCCTTACAATACATAGCATCATTAAAAAACGAAAATTCTGAATTAAAGGAAAAATATTACTCACAGTTACAATATAATCGAGTAAAACTCCAGACAGATAAAATAAAAGAATTATCGGAAATAGTAAAAGGTATTTACAAAAGAATGAGAAAAGGTTCAAATATTATTGCAAAATCTCTCCTTTTAATAAAGAAAAAAACCGGGGTCATTATGTCACAAGTAGAGGAATCGCATTCTTTTGAAGAAAGCAAATTACAGGAAAATAAAAATGATCTTTATAATGTGCTGGGAATAATTATAGAAGAAAATATGAAAATAAGAGAATTAATAGAACAAATAAATACACGATTCGATCTAAAACCTTCTTTTCCGTCATGGACCGGGGTTGATTACATAATGCAGCAAACAAAAAGAGAGATACAACGGGTATTTCCTGAAGCTTCCGTTATAATAAAATCAAAAGCTATAAGGTATTTTTACTGTCATCCTTCAGATATTACACAAGCTTTATTTTATATCATTACCTTTTTACTGGAAACAATTCAAAATAAGGCTTGCGATGATATTATTATAAAAACCGGTAATGATGAAAACAAATTATGGATAAAAGTTGAATTTAAAAACAGTGGAATAGATTATGGAAATCTTAAAAATATCTTTCATTTTTATACAAAGCAGGGACAAAAGGGATTGGGACTCTATATAAGCAGGCTGCTTGTAGAAAAAAACTCCGGGAGTATTGCCGCTTATTATTCAGATGATGGAATAAATTTTATTCTTTTATTTTCATTAAAAAATCCGGTATTAGAATGTTCAGATAAATAAATGTTATTGCAAATCTGTCTATTATCATTATAATATTTATTGATGAAATATTCTGTAATGGGACCGGGAATACTGCTGTTAAAAATGAGGAATAAATGAAGAATGTAGAAGAAAAATTACTGGCTTCAATATTATCGCACTCGTATGTAGGATTCATTCTATTCAATTCAAATAAGAAAGTCATATTTGTCAATGATATAATTGAAAAATTCTGTGGGTATACAAAAGATGAACTCATCGATACTCATTTCTTTGAAGTAGTGGTAAAAGATGAAAAATACCTTAAGCTGGTACAATCAAAATTGGACGGGTGTTATAATAACCGTCCTTTCGAAGATTTTGATCTGACAATTCACCATAAAAACGGGAAAAAAATTATTTTTCACCTGGAAGGATCTGTTATGGAAGAGGAAAATAATAAATTCGCCCTGCTGGTCATTCAGGATATCACAAGAAAAAAAGAGTTTGAAAAGGTTATTGAATCAACTTATGACAATATCATGCAATCCACGATCGATCTGGATGCTGCTTTGAAAAAGATCAAGGAACAAAGACGGGTATTGGAAGAATACAAATCAAAAATGGAACAGGAATTAAACATCGCAATGACTGTACAGAAAACGATTATGCCAAAGGAGTTTCTTTCCAATGAGAATGTCAGTGTCTGGGGTATTTCCATCCCGAATAAAGAACTTGGCGGAGATTATTTTGACTTTTTTCATCCTGATTTTTCAAAACTCGGGATACTTATTGCAGATGTTTCAGGTCATGGTGTACCTTCTGCATTAATTACGACAATGATCAAAGTTTATTTTGAACGATATGCAAAAGAATTTGTCGAACCGGAAAGAGTGTTCTCACTTATCAATAATGAAGTAACAAAAACACTCCAGGAAACAGGATTTTATTTTACGGCATTTTACAGTATCCTTGATCTTGATACAATGATTATTACAAGCACTTCTGCGGGTCATGATTTTGCCATATGTTATGATTCTAAAAAAGATCAAATCTATGAGCTTGGAAAAACAGATAAAGGAACGATTATCGGAACTTTCGAGGAAGCTGAATATGATTCATCAATGTTTCAACTTGAAGCAGGATATAAAGTTATTTATTTTACCGATGGTATAACAGAAGCAAGAAATAAACAGGGAGATTTTTTCGGTATAGAACGTGTTATTAAAATGTTTAAAGAAAAAAAGGACCTTTCCCCAAAGGATTTTATTGAATATCTAATAAAAGAACTGGATGAATTTTCAGAAGGATCCACATCAAAAGATGATCGTACTGTTATTGTCCTGGAAATCCGTAAAGTTCCGAGATCATCGGAAATGTCAAAAGAAAATATAAAAAAGATTGTAGATACTGCATTTAAAAATGGACGTAAATATGTAAAAGAAAAGCAATATAGTGCAGCAATCAATGAATTCTTAAAAATAACAAAATTCGATAAGAATTCATCAGGGGCATATTCATATCTGGGACAGGTATTCGGTATATTCGGCGATTTTAAAAAAGCAGAAAATTGTCTTACAAAAGCAATTGAATTAAATAATTCGTATGTCCAGGGATATTATTTTCTCGGTATTATTTTTTATAAACAGGAAAAATACAAAGAAGCAAAAGAATGCTGGCTGAAATTAAAAGAAATTGCCGGTGATTTCAAGAATGTTGATGATTATATTAAAAAAATAGATAAAATGGGGTTTTAATAATAGTAATTACTTGATAATGTATAAAAAAATATACATTATCATACAAATATTTTTTTTATTCTTATAAAATCTCTCTTATTTATGTTCTTTTTTCTGACAGGTTTATCTGGACAGATTACTATATTGTTATTACATTAATAGAGAGATAGTATATCTTGAAAAAGTGAACGGATAAAAAAAGTTTCACTTATCTTTACCAAACATAAGGGAGGCAAGAATGGGAGAACTTGTACCAAGAAAAGATATGGTAAAACAGGCTATGATGGGAATAGGGGGTATAGGGGGCGGTATCGCGATTTTTTTACTCGGGGGATTGCCATGGCCGGCTGGTATGATAGTTGGCGGAATAATTGCAGTAATTGGATTTGCAATTTCAACTTCCAAAAAAGATAGAACTGCCGGGCTTATGACTCTTGGGGCAGGTGCCCTCCTGGCAATTTCTAAAATACCTGGTATTGGTCCACTCGCCGGGTTTGTTCTTGGTGTTGCGGGAGTAGGACTTTTATTAGTAGGCGGATTATCCATTTACAAATTTATCAAGAATCTGAATGCAAGGAGATAAATCCTTCTTAACATTAGTTGAGGAACGATTGTATTTTTTAAGGTACTGTTCAATATGAGTCTCAAAAAAATATGGATCGAGACTTATGGCTGCCAGATGAATAAAGCAGAATCCAGGGCTTTACAAATTCTGCTGGACAGGAAAGGCTGGATTCTTGCAGAAAATGAAACAAATGCTGATATCGTACTTCTCAATACATGCTCTGTAAGAAACAAAGCAGAAGAAAGAATTTGGGGGCGTATAGGTCACTTCCGGCACTTAAAGAAAACAGGGAATTTCAAACTCATTATTACCGGATGTATGGCAGAACGGCTTAAGCAAAGGTTTATAAAAGAAACCCCGGATATTGATATTGTTGTGGGGAATTTTCAAAAACAAAATCTTGTTGAGATTTGTGAAAAAGCGATTAATGAAAGATTGAACGGAAAAAAGCATCCTCAAATTTATGCAGATAATGGGGAATATTCATTTTATTCCCTGCACGAAAAAACGGATTTTAAGGCATTTGTTCCGATTATGCATGGATGCAATAATTATTGTTCTTACTGTATTGTCCCGTATGTACGAGGCCGTGAAATATCCCGCCCACCGGAAGAAATACTTTCTGAAATTTCTTTTCTGGAAGAACGAAATGTGAAGGAAATAACCCTTCTCGGGCAGAATGTAAATTCCTATATCTTTACAAATAACTGTTTCCCGGTTGATTTTAGCGGGATTCTTGAAGAGATTATTACCAGTATTAAAAAAATCAAATGGATCCGGTTTCTCACCTCCCATCCTAAAGATTTCCCGGAAAAACTCATAGCAATCATCTCGGGAAGTCCTTACCTCTGCCATCATATCCATCTCCCTGTTCAGCATGGCTCGGATTCCATCCTGAAAAAAATGAACAGGGGATATACCATTTCACACTATTTACACCTTATAGAGAATATAAAAAAAAGAATCAGTGACATTGCGATAACAACCGATATTTTAATAGGATTTCCCGGGGAAACAGAATCTGATTTTTATGCGACGTATAATTTTATGAAAGAAATAGAGTTTGATGATGCTTTTATGTACAGATATTCAGTAAGGGAAGGGACAAAAGCATCCTTATTTCCAGATGATATACCGGAAAGGGTAAAACTGGACAGACTGGGACAGATTATAGAACTCCAGCAGGGAATTTCAAAAAAGAAAAAGCTTAAGAAGATTGGAAAGACTTTAAATGTGCTTGTAGAAAAAGTATCAAAAAAGAAAAAAGGAGAACTCCTGGGAAGAACAGAATATGATGATATGGTTATATTTCCCGGCAGTTCAGATAAAATCGGATCCTTTTGCCGGGTCACCTTAACATCCCTGCAGGGAAATACATTAAAGGGAGAGGAAATACTATGCCCTGGAGATTGATTGGGATTCTTCTGATACTTGTGTTATTTTTAATTTTTTCCGGCTTCAATGTTCATAAAGTAACGATTTATTTGGGTCCTTTTGCCCTTGCCGATATTCCGCTTTTTGTTGTTATCGTATTTTCCTATATTCTCGGGGCATTTACTGCACTCCCTTTTGCAATCATTACCTCTTACAAGAAAAAGAAAAAATTAAAAAAAGAGAATAAAACAAAGAGTAAAGAATCCAGGCAGATAACAGAGAATCCCGGAAGCCAGACACCGGTACCGGAAAAGAACAATGATACTCCGGAAGAAAAAAAGCAAAAAAGTAAAAAAAAGAAAAAATGAGAATAATTCTTTTTATTAGTATTTATCTGGTAATTATTCTATTTCCCTGTTTTTATTGCTTTTCACAGAATCAGACGCTGGAAGAAGCAAAAAAAACCGAAAAAGAAAATAAAATTATTGATGCATTAAATATCTATAAGACATGGCTAAAAGAAAATAGCGGCCATGAAGAATTTATAAATACATTACAGCATGTTATACACCTGGAGAGTAATGGCAAAGATCTATTACACTTTCTTTATGAAATAGATTCAATAAGCAAAACGCAAAATGAAAAAATATTTATTGCGGAAACTATTGCACAGCTTGAAGAATTCTATGGGAATTTTTCCAGGGCAAATGAATATTATCTTTATGCGTATAATAACGGGACCGGTGATAAACGTTATTTATCCCTGCTTTCTGCTACCCAGTTATTATATAAACAGGGAATACTTGATAAATCAAAAGAATACCTGGAAATTATTCTTGAGTTTATAAAGGATGCTGAAATTCTTGTAAGAGCAGGAATTCTTCTATCCTCCGTTCATATTGCCATGGGAGATTGGGATAAAGCCAGGGATAATTATATTCTTTTAATTAAACATTATAAATCAACAACGATGTATCCTGCTTTATTACTCGGGTATCTGGAGTGTCTTCATATTTATGGGTATGAAGAGGAGATTAATAAAATCCTGGAAGTATTTAAAGAATATTATCCTTCTTCGCCTGAATATTCTCTTGCACTTTTATGTGCAGGGATAAACGAGGAGGGGAGTGTCTCGTACTATCCCAGTCCTTCTTCATTTATGAATAATTCCAGCAATAATGAGGATTTTGATGAACCGGTGAAGATGGATGACAAATCGGTTATTGTTTATATTCAAACAGGTTCATTTGTAACGCTGGAAAATGCAGAAGACATGGTGAAAGAGCTTAAGAAAAATAATATAAAAGCAATAATCAGGGAAAAAAAGGTGAATAATACAAATTACTATTGTGTCTTAATAGAATCAGAATCATCCAAACCGGAAATAATAAATGAATATATACTGAAATTAAAAGAAGCCGGTTTTGAGGGATTTCTTGTTACAGAGTAAATCAGTTTTCCAGGTACTGGACAAGACGTATTGAATCTTTTGTTATTGCTTCGATTCCATTTACATACAAATGACCGGGTGTAAGTATTATAGTTTTTTTATAACCTTTTTTATCGGGACCAATTTCTTTTGCGTATTCTAAAATATAATTTTCAATATCCTGAACAAGACCATCCTCTTTTAATATTTTAAATGAAATTACTCCAATATCATATTCCAGGAAATCTCTATACTGGATTGATACAAAAATCCGCCAGAGCATGGTTTTTTCTTCGCTATTGATGAAAGGTTTTAATTGATATTTCTTACTCTCTGAATTGTAATTATAATATTGCTGTATAATAGACCGGTCATGTGAAGATCGAATATTCTTTAAAATATCATTCTTGAATTGAGAAGATTCAATAGTATCCGGTAAATATTGTAAATACTTTTTATAATAATAATCATTTATTACCGGAATATTTTTAATAATGGTGAATCCTCCGGAATGATCCAGGATATCTCCATCCACCTCCCTGGTCCTGGTAAAGAATGGGGGTTCAAAAATAATCTGCATACTTTTGCCTTCAAGTTTAAATTCCTCTTCAAATATCCCGGATAAAGATATTGCCGAAGGGGTTACTGCATCTCTTTCCCTGTTATAAAGGCTTTCCTGTAATTCTTCTTTCACCTTAAGATAATCACCTGCCCAGGTCTCATCATTCGTGGAAATTTCAAGTGAATGCAACGATCCGGCAGTTACATTCAGGGTTTTTTTGATTGAACGGACCAGTATGTTTCTAATCATAATAATAAGCTGAAGCGGATTGCTTCTCCGGGAGGAATAATCCCAGCTATATACTTCCTGGGCATTATCTGTATAAAAGACAACCTCTTTTTCATCAGGGAAGAAAAGAATCATTTTATTTAAATCTTTTGAATCATACCACGGACCTTCTAAATATTTTTCAAAATCATCTGTGCCCTTACTTGCAATTAATTCATTAAATTTCTTATCTTCTATAATTTTTCCGGGAATCTTTTCTACAGGAGGAATGAACTCATATTTATTACTTGAATATACCCACCGGTATGTTTCCCGGATCATATCATTCTCATTATCAGAATCCTTGTCCCTTCTTTCTACAATAATCGGAAAACTTTCTCCGGTTTTTTGACCGAGTTCATAGGTAGCCGAACGTTTTTTTCGTATTATCGAAATTGTCCCGTCTGAAATAAGCTGGCAGATCGGCATAAACATAAGACCGGGATTGGATAGAGATGGTGTCCGTCTGAATACATCCAGGGTAACATCTTTATTCTTCATACCATAAAAAATAATTTCTTTATTATAATCACCGACAATATCCATGAATTCAATCTCAAAAACCCGGTGATTGGTTCCATTAGTAAATGATTCCCAGGAACGTCCATATGCAGACATTATTTCATCATAATCAATAACAGCAATTTTAATAGGGAGTTCCGAATCATCAACAATTTTTATAACCAGGATTTGCTCATCGGTAACATCAAGATCCAGATTTGAATTTATTACCTGTAAAAGATATTCATTTTTTGCAAGCGGGACTTTTAGTTCCTGTTCAGGAGATATATCTCCCCGCGAATCCGAATAAGGAGAATCGGCCGTAAAGTAATTAGAATCCGTATCCATTAAGATATCCGGATCATCCGTTCTTTCAAAGTAATCCGGATTATTGTTTCTATCTGTACAGGAGAATAACAATCCTGTAATTATTATAAGTATCACTTTTATTTTCATTAATTATCTTTCTCAAAATATTTTTTTAATTGACCGAGTACCTTCTCCCGTACCACTTTCATATCTTCATCGAATTTGAATCCCGCGGCATTTTTATGACCGCCACCCCCGAATAACTGGGCGATTCTACATACATCAATATCTCCTTTTGAACGCATTGAACAACGGGTAACACTCTTCAGATCCTCTTTAAAAAAAATCGATACCTTTACATCTTCTGCTTTGAGAGGAATATTTATAATGGATCGTCCTTCTTCATAGTTTGCTTTTGTTGATAAAAGAATGTCTTTTGTCATCGTCTGAATAGCAACATGGTTGTTTTGCATTAATTCCAGTGTGGAAAGTACCCTTGATTGAAGAATAATGGATGGGATGGAATCAGTTTCATAAACATTTGAATATATTTCATTGGGATTCACACCGATTTTCACCAGATGGTGTGCAATTTTAAATGTTAATGACGAGGTTTTCGGGTAGATAAACGAACCTGTATCATAAACAATAGCCATGAACAATGCATTTGCCATTGACAAATCGATTTCTATTTTACTTTTCATAAAAAACTGGTAGAGAATTTCTGAAGTAGAAGAAGCATCTTTATAACTGACACTTCCGGCTACTTTCATGTCATCAGTATGACCTTCATGATGATCGATAATAAAACATTGACACACTTTGGGCAGAATATAGGTGGATATTACACCTATATTGTTTGTATCATTCGTATCAACAATAAAGAGACCAAATTCGGATAATTTCTTAGGGAGTTTTTTTTCATTTATAAAGTGTTTCACCTCATTTGTTACATCGATGAATTGAAAATTAAAAGGTGTCGGGTCATTATTAATAATATATGCAGTTTTCCCCATTTTTTTCAAACACTGTAAAAATGCATATTCACTTCCAATCGCATCTCCATCCGGACTTTCATGCGAGCAAATAATAAATTTATCGTATTGTGAAATGAATGCTAATAACGATTTGAAATTCATTTTTCTTTATTCTCCATTTTTTTAGAATATAGACTTACACCCTTTTTCAAAATTTTCAATGGTTTCAGTTGTTTTAGAGGGATATAGGGACCAAGATATGATGATTGTTCAATCTTGAATCCCCTGGGTACTGTTGTATTTATCCCAAGTACTGCCAGCCCATTATAAATCTGGTCTGGAAAATCATTATTTCTGCCGATAGCTGTTTTCCCGCCAATCACTGCATTATCACCAATATTATGAACATTATTTTCTTCATAAAATGGCAGAATAATTGTATTTTGAATAGATGTATTTCTCCCAATGATATTGTTATTCATAATAACCGAATTAATAACCTTTGCTTTTTTGCTTATTATTACCTCCGGGAAAATAACTGAATTCTCGACATATCCTTCTATTTCAGCACCCGGCGAGAGGAATGAATTTTTTATATGCCCGTGTTCACCAATGAATGAATTCTTTCCATCAGGTATTCTTTCTGATGTCTGTTTTACCAGATCAAGGAAGAGTTTGTTTTTTATATTATGTATAAGCCATAGATTTCCCGAGTAAAGCTGTATAATTTTATCAGAAAAAAATACATTTCCCGGAATTTTAATGAGATCAATCCTGCGGGTAAGAAAATCCCGGAAAATATAATCAAATAGACTTTTCTCATCATTATGCTGTTTTATATAATCATCAATAAATCCGATGAGAAGCTTCTTTGAAAGAAAGTAGATATGAAGAGGAATTTTATCAACAGATAATTTTAGTAGTTCACCCCGTGTTTCTGATAATGAATTTATTAATTCTTCAGGATCGAACAGGGCAATGTGGGGGAGAAAGCAGAGAATGAGAAGTCTGGATTGTATCCTTTTAAGAAAAAGAAGGAAATCCTTTATACCATTTTCCAGAACCAGAATATCACGAATTTCATTTTTCCACCTGGAAAAGAGTACAGGAATTATTTTCTTGAATTTCTTGTGAACAATAATATATCTTTCAGAAAAACAGTTATGTAAAAAACTTACCAGGGGAAAATCAATAATAGTAAAATTGCCCCAGAAAGGAAATATCGATACAGCCGTATCATCAAGAAATCCCGGAATAGTATGAGGAAATCCATTTTCAAAAAAAATAACCGAGTAATCTGTCATACACCCCTTAATAGTCCGTATAAATCAGGTGATTTCATTAAAAGTCATATGATACAGTTTACCGCTTTCAGTAAAAATGCTGATTGTTGCCTCAAGGATATTCTCCGGTATTTCCTTTGGATCTGAAAAATTCTTTTCCTTTAAGACCTGTAATTTTAAATCTTCATTTGCTACTGTTAATTTTCCAAAACACTTAATGTTCTTTTTATCCGTAACCCGGATAAAATCCATACTTTCTAAAAGATAAAGATTCTTTCCCCTGGAAATCTTGAAAGTATCTTTTCCTCTGGGAAGTGGCATTTCCTCTATAAGTATTTTGAATTTAATCGGATGTCCCTGGATAAGTTTAATAATTCCTACAATAAGAGAAATAATAATAACAATTGCAAGTGCGATTAAAAGAACCAGGAGCCAGGGATGATCTTCCCATATATTATTTGCATGAATTGACATTTTTAAAGGTGATGTAAAACGCGCCTGACTTTCAAAAGTAAAAACAAGTTCTCCAATGTAATCATTGCCGGAATCCAATTTTTTTGCACTCTCTACCGGGATTTTAAGATAGATGATGCCCTCATCTTTTTTCCCTTCTGTTTCTGCCTGCTTTTTGGAATCTGCCGGAAGAATCCGGGTAAATCGATCTTTCAGTATATTCAGGGAAAGACCTGGTGTATTCATCGTTATTGAATCTATAATAAGAGCCGGATTTTCATCAAAAAGGGTGGTGATAACAGGAAGAACAAGGGTTCCTTTACCGGAACGCCGGAATATTAATTTTTTCAGTTTGTTCTCTACAACCCGGATTTCTCCAATTACTTCTCCAAGTGCTTTGTCGATTTCTTCCAGCGATGCATCTTCCCCGACTTCTGAATATGTTCCTTTAATATCCTCTTTAAAAACATTTCCCCCGGGATCTGACCCGATTGCCAGGATCTGTATCTTCCAGCCCGGGTATTCAAACAGGTCATCGATTTTATCGATATATTCATGTTTCAGTTTCCCATCCTTTGTATAGTAAGGACTCCCGGGTGGGGGCTCATTAATACTGTCGGTCATAATAAGAAAGCGTTTTCTCCTGTTGTTATTCATTCGTTCCACAAACTCATCTTTCAAACGGTCGAACATACTCCCGATATCAGTCCAGTATCCGACAGCCTTGACTTTTGCAATATCATTCTTCATTCTTTCTTTATCCTGTTCAGATTGAATAAGTCCTGCAGTAATTACTTCTGATTCTTTAAAAAAACCAATAACAAGCAGATAATCACCAATAATGAGCCTTTCAGTAATAATATTATTTATGATATACTCTTTTACCGCTTCAATTTCCTCATCCATAGAACGGGATTTATCCAGGGCAATCACCAGATCAATTGGTTCTGTGCGTTCATCCGTGCCCCTATCTGCCCATAAATTTCCAGCGAGAATAAGAATTCCTGATAAAATGATAATTTTAAATAGTGTTTGTCTTTTCAATATATTGTTCATACAAACCTCCCTATCTATACTATACACATTGCACTATATTTTATGAAAATGGAAGTAAAAAAATAAAAAAAATTACTTTACATTATGCTAAAAATTCTTATAGAATAGTAGAGAATCCAAATTTTAAGGAGAGAAATTATGGGAGCAGTAGATTTACCAAAAAGTCCAAATGTATTCCATCCAGAGAAACCAAGTGCTGTTGGATCAAGGAACTCATTAGCCCAGGAATTCCGTGACCAGCAGGCAGAGGTTGATCAGCTCATGAGTGAAGAAGTCGATAAAGTAATGAATCATATTGCATCAAAATTACCGAAGGATGTTATGGAACGCATTGATATTATGGGAGGGCTTAAGGAGAAACTTTATACCTATTTCAATCAAAACTACCAGAATATGTTCAACAGATACATTGTAACAGCAGAAGATGAAATGGTAAAAAAGGTAAGGAACTATATAGACAAGGAAGAAATGAAAACCCTTGCCCGGTATACCCCAAAGGAAATCGCCCAGTTGCTCGATCAGATCGGCGGAATCGATAAGTTCAATACAGGAGAAATTGAGAAATCTGTAGTGAATATGTATGGACACCTCCAGGGGCATATCCAGAGAGGAGTAAATGACCTTGAAAACCTTACTAATTCAATCCTCAGACAGAAAACGGATGTTGGGGCATTTATCCGTGGCGAGAATGCCTATTCAATTGTGAAGTGCGGATTTAAGGATAATATACTTAAACCGAAGACTGTTACAGATGTAAAACTCTCGGTGAATATTCTGGACTCTGAATTAATCAGTCCTATTTTCCATTACCAGGTGACAGTGGAGTTCCTGGTAAAAGACCTCATTTCCAAGCATATCATGGACTCGATCGACAAGGAAATTGAAAGACTAAAA
This sequence comes from Spirochaetales bacterium, assembly GCA_016935735.1. Taxonomy (GTDB): domain Bacteria; phylum Spirochaetota; class Spirochaetia; order SZUA-6; family JAFGRV01; genus JAFGRV01. The sequence continues at coordinate 27,317 of JAFGQK010000175.1, forward strand.
GATCAGCTTGTCGATGAGGGCAGGGAAGAAATGTCTGACAGTGAGATTATCTTTGAAAAAATGAAAAAGATAGAAAATTACACTGATGATGATGTTGATAATCCGAAATCCAAGCGGTACAGTCTTATCGCGAAACATCTTATTGACAGAATTGAGGGGTTACGTGCAGAAATCAATCCGGAAGAGTTTGATACCCTGAATATCAGGGAAAATTTGAAAAAGATCATAGATCTGGAGAATATCCGGAACCGCGGCTTTAATACAGCAGTAAATTCAATTACATCTATCCTCGATACATCAAAGATGGGGTATCAGTATGTCGAGAACCTGAAGAACTCCAGGGAACTCATGCTTCGGGAGTATGAAGATACCGATGATTCTATCCTGCCGGATGAGCGGTTCAAGATCCGGATGCGGTATTATGATAATGCACAGCTCATAGAAGAACGAAAAGCATATGATGTTCAGATTAAATCCTTTGAGATCGAGGTACAGCATCTTGTTGATGTTGTGGAGATGGTATACTGGGATTCAAAGAGATTTAAAGGAGTGGTAGATTTCCCGGATCTGGCAAAAAGATACAGGAATAAGATTAAGAACAGGATTAAGTCAAAATCCGGTGATCCCCTTTATGAAGACATAGATAAGGTATGGGATGAAATAAGTTTTATTAAAGCCGCAGATACGGATGTAGAACGGATGAACAGGACTTATCTGTATGAAAAGGACAGGATTAAAAAGAAACTCATTATGACCAGGGATAAACTTGCAGCGATGTATGAATACAGGTACCCGAAAAAGAGAAGGGTAATGGAAGTTCGTCTTAATGATCTGGAAAGGGATTTCCAGGCCTTTGATTACCTGATTAACCCCTACCATGTACAACCGGGTCTTCTTCTGGATGTTGATATTACATCTATTAAGAAGAAACGTGCAACCCTGGATGGGATGGCAAATGTGTTGAATGAATTTCTCCATGGTGTATCAAAAGGATTCCAGGACGCTGCTTTTGCTTCCTTCTCAAGAAGAAGATCTACGGTGAGAGAAGATATAGCCCAGACATTTGGCGGGAGTACGGAAGAAGAAGAGGGCGGAAGTGATTATCTTAACATGATCCAGGCAGACCATACGGATTCACCTATGGAACAGAAAAAAACGCAGATGCTGAAAAAGGGTCTGGTTGATACTCCTCAGAAAAAACGGGGAAGGAAAAGAAAAGGCGGCAGAAAATCTTCTGGTTTAACAGAAATATAAGCTATTATGGAATGGCGTCACTCGAAAAAAGAGGGGCGCCATTTATTATAATAAGAGGAAATGAGGTAGAGTATGGGAGATATTAAGTACCAGTTTGACAGTTTAAGTACAAGGGATGGATTTAATAAATCTTTACGCCATTTTAAACTTGTAAATGAACTGGTTGAAGATTTTAACGAATTTTACAATCTTGCGGATTTATTAAATGATCTGTTAATGGAGAAAAAAATTATACAATCACAGGTTAAACCCATTCTTAACTCTCTTCTGGTGGATAAGTATAAATATAAATATTCTTCATATAATTTCGAAGAGACTATTACAGACTTTAAAAATATCACTGATACGATCAAAAAATGGAAAGCTTATGATATTGTGCTTGCGTATTTTCATCCGGAACTTGGAACCCTTCCGATAAACCCGAAGAATGAATCACATTTTACGGCGGCACAGAGTCTTAAAAAAAATGAACTGGTAACGATATTTGTTGGTGAATTTGATAACACTGATCCCAATAAATCATATGACGATGTCTTAAAAACAGTTATAAAACTTTTCAAAGGCAAAATAGCCAAGGTTCCGCCATCCTTTTTAAAAGGAAAGTTCACAGAAAAGAAGAAAGAAGTTGAATTTGAACCGCCTCCATTAACAAGTATAAAGAAAACAGGTCCCAGTTTCTCGTATACAAAGGAAAAGGCAGAACAGGCAGAAACTGCCCAGAAGAAAGAGACAACTGAAAAAAAAGAGGAGGATACAGGACCGCCTAAAAGAATGCGTATGACACCTATGTATGGGATTGTTGTAACAAATGAGCTTTTCCATAATGGAAATGTAGAAGCATGGAAAAAGATAATCGCCAGCTATGAACATTCTCATCCCGCACTCAAGGTGTTTGTATTTTATGATGGTGAGCGAATCAACGATATTAATACATTATTTAAATGGGGAAAAGTTAAGAGAGGCACAGCGATTATGATATCTGTTGCAGGTGATAATATTCAGAATGTTGCAAAACTAAAGCGATACCTCATGCAGGGAGCCAGCCACCGTTTTGAAGATTTTTTACATGGGCCTCCGAATCAGATTATGAGATTATTCTAATATTATACTTTAACAAAGAGAGGACCGTTATGAAGAATAACATTCATTTTTTTAAAAAGGGCGTTTCTATTAAAGATGAGGATATTTTAGAGAAAATCGGGATTCGTGGAAGACTCGCTATGGAACTTGCATCAATTGATCTTCCCATTCTTCCGGGATTTATTATTGACGCAGATGTCGCATCTCACCTGAGTAAAGAATCCTTAAAAGAACATCTGGAACCATTTCTTAAGAAATTAGGAGATGATCTTGGGAGAGGTTTTGGCGACCCGGAAAATCCAATGCTTTTGAAAATCGTTATCAGCCCAAATCTTGCTGTAGCTTCCTATCCAACACTCCATAATTATGGTCTTACTGCCAGAACAGTAGAGGGTTTTAATAAATTTGTTGGGGAACATTTCGGATTTCATGAAGTTCAATTCCTTATTAAAGGGAATCTTGAAATTGAAGCGCGTATCGCAGAACTGGAAAACAGGACAGAAGATCTTAAAAAGATTAAAAAAGCCATGAGTTTATTAACGAAAGAACTCGATTCGGCAGAAACAACAGCAAAAGAAAAACAAAATATCGACGCATACCTTGAATTTCTCCCCAAAGGTTTTTTTGATGATTCGCTTACCCAGCTTGAATTATCAATTAAGCGGGTCAGTCATATGCTTGATATTGATGAAATGGATGATGATGATACTGCAATTCTTATCCAGCCTATGGTGTATGGTAACTATGGGGAGAATTCTGCAAGCGGGAACTTTTATACAAGAAACATTGTTACCGGAATGAAAAAAATCCAGGGTGAATTCTTCCGGAATGTGTTTGATATGATCGGACCCAAGGGTCAGGATATTCACGAAATCGGTGAAAGTTATGTTTCATTGCTTGAAAAAACAGCAGGATCGATTGAAGATCATTATAAAGAAATACGTCAGATACGTTTTGTTCTGGAAGATAAAAAACTCTGGCTCATAAACCAGAGGGTTGTTGTTGACAAATCCACTCAATCAGATATTCAACTTTACCTTGAACTCCATAAAAGAAAAATTATCGATGTTAAATATGTTGTGTCCCATATCAAGACACACCAGCTCCATGAAATTCTACATCCGGTTGTTGATCCGGCTTCCACGAAAAAACTCAAAACATTAAAAGGTGGAATTTCCGGTGCGCCTGGAGCTGCTATCGGACGGGTCTTTTTTTCTACAGATGAACTCCTGGACGCTTACAAAACAGCCCAGCAGACAGGACAGGATACAAGATTGATTCTCTGTCTTCCTGCATCATTTGCAGAGGATGTAAAGGCAATAGAGGTATCTACCGGGGTTCTTTCATGTGAAGGCGGGTATGCAGCCCATGCATCTGTTGTAGCCAGGCAATATGGAAAAGTATCCCTGGTAAAACCGGAAATGAAAATACGGGGGAAAAAGGCTATAATCGGCGATACAACAATAAAAGAAGGAGATTATGTAACATTAAATGTTCCTAATTATGGAGAACCAACACTTTTTATTGATAAAGCAAGCCTTATTGAGCCGGACCCCAAGTCTTCCGGTTTGCTTGATTTTATCGCACTGGTAAAGAATTGTATTAAGGATTTTACTGTTCGTACGAATGCAGATAAACCGAAAGATGCAGAACTCGCTTTAACTTTCGGGGCAGAAGGTATCGGGCTTTGCCGTACCGAACATATGTTCTTTGATATAAAGCGGATAAATGTTTTTAGAGAGATGGTTATCTCCGATACAAAAGAGGAACGAATTAAGGCTTTAAATAAATTACGCCCAATGCAGAGATCCGATTTTTCCAAACTCTTTACGATTATGAAGGGTAAATCTGTAACAATCAGACTTCTTGATGCACCACTCCATGAATTTCTGCCGCACAATCCACAGGAAATGAAGGATTTTATCACTTATCTTAATACATCAAGAAAAAAAGGTGATAAGATAGATGAAAAAGAAGTACGGGCACGGTGTGATGCCATTAGTGAGTTTAATCCGATGCTTGGACACAGGGGTTGTAGAATAGCGATTTCATATCCGGAAATCTATGAAATGCAGGTGTCTGCTATTTTTGAGGCTGTATACGCACTCCAGAAAGAGGGGATAAAAATAGAACCCGAGATAATGATTCCCCTTATTATGAATGAAAGGGAATTAAAAATCATCATATATGGAAAGAATATAGAAGGCCAATCAATTAAAGGTTTGATAGATATAGAAAAAGAGATGCGTGAAAAGCTGAAAGCAAAACCGGTTGAATATAAGATCGGGACAATGATCGAACTCCCATGTGCTGCGCTTGGAGCAGGGGAAATTGCCCGGTATGCTGAATTCTTTTCATTCGGGACAAATGACCTTACCCAGACAACATTGGGACTTTCCCGTGATGATTTTAATACGTTTATGCCGGATTATACACTTTTTGACATCCTTAACGGGAATCCCTTCCAGATGTTGAACGATGCTGTTAAAGAATTGGTGAGTACCGCGGGTACCCGTGGAAGAATGACAAGACCGAATTTGAAACTCGGACTTTGTGGTGAACATGGAGCCATGGCAGAAAATATCAAATTCTGTATGGATGCCGGACTTAACTATGTTTCCTGTTCCGGCTATTCTGTTCCGATTGCCCTCCTCGCAATCGCACAAATCAATATAGAGAATGGTATTGTTTAAATGATATATATATCTGTTTGGAAAAAGCCGCCATACAAGGCGGCTTTTTTATTATATTATTTTTTTATCTTATATTCTTCTGCTCTTTTAAGGAATTTTTGTGCAAATAATTTATTTCCTGTTTTCTCATAAATCTGACCGATGTTCTGTAGAGCTACCCAGTTATGGGGATCCACCGATAATACTTCTTTAAAGATTTTTATCGCCCGCTCAAAATCTCCGTCCCTGTAATACATCCCCCCAAGCAAAAAAAGAATATGCTTGTTCCTTTTAAAATAAGAAATAGCCTTTTCAATAAGGGTAATTGCGTATTTCCTGTTCCCTGCGTATTCAAGGCATATAATAAGTGATTTCAGATACTCGAAATTACCCGGTTTATCCTGAAGAAGCTCTCTGTAAACAAGAATTGCATCCTTATAATTCTTTATCTGTACATAACTGTAAGCAAGCATTTTTTTGAGTCCTTCCTGCCTGGGGAAGACCGGGAGAAGTATGAGTATTTCTTTTATAGCCTTTTTAAAATGTTCAAGCCGGATAAGGAGTTTTATATAATCTTTTTTCATATGGTTGTCACCGGGATAATACTCAAAATAACGTTCAAAATACTCTTTTTCTTTTTCAGGTTTATCCTGTTTCTGATAAAGGATAATAAGCAGGGAGAGTGCTTTCTGGTCTTCTGATTTCATTTTAAGGGTTCTTAAAAACCAATTTTCTGCAAGTTCGGGCATATCATAGGTCAGGTATGCTTCCCCAAGAGCATTCATTAAAAGCGGATCCGGTCCTTTTTCCCTGATCTGGTTTTGTAAAAGGGTAAAAATTTCTTTGGGGGATTCACCGATTCGCGAGTAGCAAAGAGCATAAAAAAATGCAGCAACTCGGTCATGCTGATTCATATATAAAACCCTGTTTACTTTTTTCATTAATTCATCATATTCTTCTTTTTCCCAGAGAATATTAAAAAGTCCGTAATACAATTCGAGCCTGCTTTTATCCCTTTCAATACACCTGAGATAATGATTCTTTGCTTTTTCAAGGTCTCCCAATTTCAGGTATGACTCTGCAATAATCATGTGCATATCAATATCTGCATAATTTTCTTTTAGGATTTCTTTTGCATAATAGATTGCTTTTCTATAATCTTCTTTTTTGAAATGAGTCATGGTGATAAAACGGAGTAACTGATGCGGATCAGCTGTTTTTATTGTCTCTTTTTTAAAGTGCAGTGAAATATGTTCAAGTTGTTTTTCAGCTTCCTGCTTTTTCCCGAGCTTTAAGAGTGTAACGGCTCTCTGGAGTTTTAAAGAAGAATCATCCGGCGACATTTCTGATGCAGCATCATAATGAACAAGAGCTTTCTGATTATCCCCTGTCAACCTGTATATCCTGGCAAGATAAAGGTGGGGGAGTATCGTGTCTCCGCCATTTTTTAATAAAAATTCAAAGATATCAGCAGATTCATGAAAATGATTGTTTCTGAATAATTTGATTGCTTTTACCAGAAGTGCATTTAAATACCCTGTATATATTTTCTTGTTCTGCGGCTCAAGTTCAAGGGCTTTCTCAAAATAAATAACGGCAATTTCCGGCTTTTTTGCCTTTAGAAATGCAATTGCAGCCAGATTCAGCCCGGGGAAAAAATAAGGACTTTTTTTATCTTCCAGGGCTGTTTTTAAATGTATAACAGCTTTTCTGTATAATCCCAGGGTAAGATATGTTCTGCCTAAAAAAAAATGGCCTGCTATTGATGCAGGAACCATTTTTAAGAAAAACTCAAATACAGGAATTGCCCTGTTATAATCTGCAAACGCATGATAGCTTCTTCCCAGATAAAGGAGGATCTTGGCCGGGTAATCATAGTTATTGATAATTCCTGTTAAAAGAGATATTGCTTTTTTATAATTCCTCTTTCTTCCCGCTTCAATTGCCTGTTCAAACAGGTGATTAATCTCTTCTTCTGACATATGTCCGTATATTCCTTATCTATTCGCTTTCATTATCGATTGAGTATGTACATCTTATCAAGTATAAATGATGAAGAAATAAATTCATAGATAAAATCCTTTTGTTTTTATGAAAAACAGTATAATCATCCGGATAAGGCTTTGACAAACATGAATAGTTTACGCTACATTATTGTATGAAAGAAAGAAGTATTTTTATGAATCTTTCCCCCCTGGATCACCGGTATTATCTTTCCAATAAAGAGATATTTGACAGGTTATCGTTATATTTAAGCGAAGAGGCACTCATCCGGTATTGTATGAAGGTTGAACTTACCCTGCTTAAGAATCTTGTTTTTCTTGATGACAGGCTATCCGGTAAAAAACAGATTGAAGAAAAATTGGATAGACTGGAAAAAGACATAATGCCGGAAGAAATATATGAGGAAGAAGAACGGACACAACACAATATTCGATCGCTTGTGAATATTCTCAAGAAAAGGGTTCCTCAAACCGTTACTCATCTTGTCCATCTTGGTGCAACTTCAATGGATATCCTGGATACTGCCAACTCCTGTCGTACCAGGGATGCTGTACGTCAGGTAGTGATACCTTTGCTTTTAAAAGTGGAAGAGCAATTAATTTCTTTATGCCTGACTCACTCCCTTACCCCACAGGTAGGGAGAACGCATGGACAGCATGCAGTTCCCATTACCTTTGGCTTTGCCCTTGCAGAGTATATTTCCAGGCTGGGAAAATCCATTCAAAGGATCTGGGAAAAATCCGGGGATTTAAGGGGAAAACTTTCCGGGGCTGTTGGTGCCTACAATGCAATGAGCCTTATGACTGATGATCCTGAAAAACTCGAGCAACAATTCTGTGCTTCCCTGGGTCTCCTCCCCTCTGAATACTCGACCCAGATTATTGAGAGTGAATATACCCTTCTCCTGCTTTTGGAATTAAACACGGCATTCGGGATTATTGCCAATCTTGCAGATGATTTGCGAAATCTCCAGAGGTCAGAGATTGCCGAAGTGCAGGAAGAATTTACCGCTACCCAGGTAGGTTCATCAACAATGCCCCAGAAGAGAAACCCGTGGAATTGTGAGAATATAAAAAGTATGTGGAAGGCATTCTGTCCCAGGGTACTTACCTTTTTTATGGACCAATTATCCGATCATCAACGTGATCTTACCAATTCAGCCTCTGCCCGTTTTATTGCCGATTATATTACAGGATTCACCGCCACGGTAAACCGGATGAGTAACGTGCTTTCATCCTTAAAGGTGAATAAAGAAAAGATGATAAACTTTGCACAATCATCTGACCTGGTTCTGGCAGAGCCTGTATATATCCTTCTTTCCCTTGGCGGGAAAGGTGATGCACATGAGATGGTGAGAAAAATCACCCTGACATGCAATAAAACCGGGAAAAAATTGATAGATGTATTAAAAGAAGATCCCGAATTGTGGGATATTATCATTCAAAGACTTAAAAAGGTTAATATTTTAAACCCCGATGATTTTTTTAATCACCCGGAATCGTATAATGGAAAATCAAGGGAAAAAGCGGAACGTATTGCCAGACAATACACCGGTGTTATTGAGGAAATCAGGAGTAAAGTGGAGTACGGTTTATCAGGATGAGTGAAATAGACTCGATTGCAATTTTGGATTGCGGTGGACAGTATACAAAAGTCATAGACAGGAAAGTGAGAGAGAATTCCGTTAAATCAAACATCTATCCTCTTTATGTTGATGCAGAAAAACTTAAAGACTATAAAGGAATTATTTTTTCCGGGGGCCCGGAAAGTGTCTGGTCAGATACATCACTGTCTTATGACCGGAAAATATTTTCTCTCGGCATCCCGATGCTGGGTATCTGCTATGGTATGCATTTAATTAATACCCATTTCGGCGGGCATGTAAAGCCGGGTGTTAAGAATGAGTATGGAGAAACTGATATTCAGATTGACCCGGCCTGTCCTTTGTTTTCAGACCTGAATCCGTCCCAGACAGTATTGATGAGTCATGGAGATTCCGTGCAGATACTTGCCAATGATTTTTTATCCTGTGCAATGTCCGGTTCTGTTGTTGCTGCACTATGGAATAAAGAACTGGATATTTACGGTGTCCAGTTTCATCCCGAAGTCGATCTTACTGTTCATGGAAAGATCATCATGCAGAATTTCCTTAAAAAAGTGTGCAGGCTTTCCGGTAATTACATGCTTGAAGACCGTATACAAACTGCAATTAAAAAAATAAAGGAAAAAGTAGGGGAAAAAAAAATACTTGTCCTGGTGAGTGGCGGTGTCGATTCTGCTGTAAGTGCGGTTCTGCTCATCAAGGCTTTAGATCCTGGAAACGTGTACGGGATTCATATTGACCATGGATTTATGCGTAAAAATGAAAGTGACATTATCTGCAAAAGCCTTACATCCCTGGGTTTAAAGAATCTGGACTGTGTAAATGCAGAAGAATTCTTTTTTACTACACCTGTTGAAATAGAAGGAAAGACCCTGGGACCATTGAAAAATGTTACTGATCCCGAGGAAAAAAGAAATATCATCGGCCATCTCTTTATTGAAGTACTAAAAAAAGAGACCGAGAAATTGGGTCTGGATTTTAATACCACTTTTATTGCCCAGGGTACTCTTCGTCCCGATCTTATAGAAAGCGGAAACCCGGATGTAAGCAGCTATGCCCATAAAATAAAAACACATCATAATGATGTGGAAATCATCCGCAGGGCCCGTGAAAAAGGCCTGATAGTGGAAACAAACTGGGACTGGCACAAGGATGAAGTCCGCGAGGTTGCACGCAGACTCGGGATCGATGAGTTGATTGCTTCACGGCAGCCATTCCCGGGTCCAGGGCTTGGAATCCGGCTTATCTGCAATGACGGAAGAGAAATTGTTACTGAAAAGCAAAAGTCTGAATTTAAAAACGCTTTATTCAAATCCGGTTGCCGGTACCAGGGAACAATTGTCCCATTAAAAACAGTGGGGGTACAGGGCGATTGCAGAAGTTACCGGTACCTTGCTGTTTTTTCAGGGGGGCTGGACAATCTTGAATGGGATCATCTTTACAAAACCGGAACCAGCCTTCCGAATACACTTTCATTTATCAATCGCGTGGCATATATCCTGAACAGAAAAAATTTTGGGGGAGAAATTATCTGTTCTCCCATGTATCTGACACGGAGGAATGTGGAGTTACTAAAGGAAGTAGATTATATTGTACGGAAATACCTGGACAGACCTCCTGTAAATCAGGTGTTTGCTGTTCTGCTGCCATTCGGGGTAAAGAAAAGATTTTCTGTGGCAATAAGAAGTTTTATTACAAATGATTATATGACAGGAAGACCCGCAATCCCCGGAAAAGATATAATGATCCGCAGTATGAAGGATCTGGTGATGGAGATTGAGGATGCATTTGATGAGATTGAGTTTGTGATGTATGATGTAACAAGTAAACCGCCTGCAACAGTAGAATGGGAGTAAGAACATAGCTCCGCAAATTATTTAATGGAAGAAAAGGGAGAGGGTAAAGTGGTGGCAGAGCCACCACTTTACCCTCTCATCTCTTTATTGTGGAAAATCGAAATTCCTGGACAATTAATTAAAAAATATTTTACATAATAATATTTATGTAACAGTTTGAAAAATCAATATTCCTGATTTATAAGAAATTCCTTTTTTAATGTATCGATAAAACTTTTTACCGCAGCAGAAAGGTACCTGTTTCTTTTATACACCACCCCCATCTGGACAGGTTTTTGTTCCTGGTAATCCCTTATCTTTATTACAGCAAGCTTTTTCCCGGCGACTTCTTCTTTTACTGCAATAGCAGGAATAATGGATATTCCTGAATTAATCATTACAAAACGTTTAATCACTTCAACAGAGCTGAGTTCCATAATAATCTTTAATGTGACCCTGGAATGAAAACAATACTGGTCAAGAAGCTGACGGGTGGCACATTGGTGATCTAAGAGAATACAATTATATGTTTCAAGGTCTTTAAGCAGTATTTCCTTTCTGCCGTATAAAGGATGTTCCGGATAGCAAATCACTACATCGTACCGGGGAAAAAGGGGAATACTTTTTAAATCGGGTGGGACATTGACAAGAGAGATTATTCCCAGGTCAATTGCATTATCCATAACAAGTTCCATTGTTCTTGGGGAAGTGGCATTCTGGATAATGATATCTACCCCGGGATATTGCCTGTTATATTTCTGTAAAATGCCCGGCAACCGGTAACAGGCTGTGGTATCAGAGGTTGACAGGACAAGCCGGCCCTTTATCACCTGCTGTAAGTCCCTTAATTCAGCATCTGCCTGTATGAGGAGATGTTCAATCTGCTTAAGATAATGAAAAAGCACATTTCCCGTATCAGTAAGATTCACCTTTTTTGTTGTACGGTCGAATAATCGTGTGTGAAGTGTTTGTTCCAGTCTGGCGACCTGGATACTCAAAGCAGCCTGGGTTCTGAAAATTTTTTCGGCAGCAATAGAAAAATTACCATACTTTGCCACCGCAAGGAATGCACGAATTTGTTCAAAGGTAATATCCAACATATATTAATATTATTTATAAATAATATAAAAATTATTAATTTGAATTATAGATAATTATTTATTAATGTCAAGGAAATATTACAAAGGAGGATGCTATATGACAACAATAAACGGAGTTTCAATGAGTTTAAAAGATTATCTTCTGCTTCCCGGGTATACGGATGAACATTGCGCTATGGCAAATGTATCGCTTAAAACAAAACTATGTATGAAAAATAATGATTACCTTTACCTGGAAATCCCCTTCATCAGTGCGGCAATGCAGGCGGTAACCGGAATCCAGATGGCTATTGCCCTTGCCCAATTTGGCGGAACAGGGGTTATCCCTGTAAGTCAGGGTATTGAAGAACAGTGTATGAAAGTCGAACAGGTGAAACGCTATAAAGCCGGGTTCCAGACCAATCTTATTACTTTCTCCGGGAATGACACGATTAAAAATCTTATTCAGGTTATTCAGAAGACAGGATATACTATATTTCCTGTCACAGATACAGGTGTTTTCCATGGAAAACTTACCGGGATAATCACTGACAAAGATTTTGACCCGCGTTATGACCAGGAACTCCATATCCGTGACCGGATGCGGACAGATATTCAATACGGCACGGAAATCACTGATTTAAAAGAAGCAAATAAAATCATGATCCGGTATGGCAGGGGTTTTTTACCGGTCGTCTCCAGGGAGGGAACACTTCAATCTGTTGTATTCAAACATGATCTGGATAAACATATCCTGCATCCGGAAGCATTGGTGGATGAAAAAAAACGGCTCTGCATCGGGGCCGCAATCACTACTCATCCGGAGGACCGGGAAAGGGCAAAAGAACTTGTCAAAAACCAGGTGGATTTTCTCCTTATTGATGCTTCTCATGGTCATTCTGTCTATCAGGCAGAAATGCTTACCTGGCTTAAACAGGAGTTTTCTGTTCCTGTTATTGCTGGAAACGTTGTTACAAAGGAGGGTTTCCTTATGCTGGCAGAGTTGGGAGCTGATGCAGTGAAAATAGGAATGGGTATTGGTTCCGGTTGTATTACCCAGAATGTAAAAGCAACAGGCAGGGGACAGGCAACAGCAATTATGGAAATTGCAGCAGCAAGGGATGATTTTGCACAGAAAAGGCACTATATCCCATTAATCGCTGATGGAAGCATTAACACGACAGCGGATATTGCGATTGCCCTTGCCCTTGGTGCAGATACTGTGATGATGGGAAACTTTTTTGCACGATTTACAGAAGGGAATTCCCGCATTATTCGAACCCGGCGTGGCAAAATTTATAAAGAATACTGGATGGAAGGGAGTAAGCGGGCTCATAATAACCGGAGATACAATAGTAATCGGGATACATTTTTTGAAGAGGGTATTTCCGGATATGTCTCTTATCTTGGCTCACTCTATGATTATTTGCCTGAATATAAAAACAAGATCAAATCAGCATTAAGCACAGCAGGAGTAAGCACAATAGATGAATTACATAAAAAAGCTGTTCTTGAGTCTATTTCATATGGGGCAAAAGTGGACAGACATGTTCATAACATGACTTCCAGGAGAATGTAAATAGATATAACTTTATTGGGAAATCCGACTGGATTATAATTATCTGTTGATGATAGCATTAATCTTATTGACGATTTTATCTGCATCAAGAGGTTTTTCAGCATAAGCTTCGATTGACATATCTGAAGTATCATGAGAGAATGTTGCTGCTTTTGCAACATTCTCAAGAAGAATAATAGGAATTTTAATGCCCTTGTTAAAAAGATCTTTACCCATGAGGATTCCATCCTCCGGCGATTTCAATGTCACATCAAGCAATATCAGATCGGGCTTTTCGGATTGTGCTTTGCTTAATCCCTCGTCTGGTGTTCCTGCCCCTGAAACAGTAAATCCGGCTTTTTGCAACATTTGTGATGTCGAATCAATAAAACCCTGATCATCATCTATAATCAGTATTTTCGCCATTCGAGTCTCCTTCTGCAGTTCTAAATATCTGTATATTGTATATACTATTTTTTGTACCAGATTGTCAAGAAGATACCAGGAATTTTCAAGGAATTTCTATTTCTCTGTACAATTAGCATTGAGTATACAAAAATTGGAGAATTTCTGCTTTTTATTTCTCTTATTTCATAAATCTATTTGAAAAAAAATCCTTTACCATAGGAGGTTCCTGCAAAAATATTATATTTACTACAAGAACCAACCTGTACAAAAGTGGAATATTCTTAATTCCTTTTAACATAATAAAATAAAAATACTCCAGAGCCAATTACAAAAAATCTATAACTATTATTGGATTTTTGCAATTGGCTAATAGAATATATCGAATTTCCATTTTAAAAAAGAATCCTGGAATGAGAGGTACTTTCCGAATATAAAAACAGGAGATGGTATGTTAAGACGGTTCGGTATTTCACTGGAAGATGATTTATTATCACAATTCGATTCATTATGCAGGAAACAGGGATACACAAATCGGTCGGAAGCTATCCGTGATCTTATCCGTAAAGCACTTATCAAAAAAGAATGGCTGGAAGGGAAGACAGAGACGACTGGTGTTGTCATGATTGTGTACGATCATCATCAATACCAGATGGCCCAGAAAATGACAGATAAACAACATGAACATTATACATCGATAATTGCCTCTCTTCATTCACACCTGGATCATCATAATTGTGTGGAAATAATTCTACTCCGGGGAAAAGCAAAAGAAATCCAGCATATTTCAGATGAAATTATCAGCACAAAAGGGGTAAAATACGGGCAGTTTATTCCTGCCACTACCGGGAAAACGATCTAATATGCGTTACTTATTTTTGTTTATGTAACAATTCTGAATTCCTGCCGATACACTATATATGGAACCAGAATTAACAGATGAAAACCTTAAAAATCTTCTTTTAAAATTAACTGATTCATATAAGAATGCAACAAAACATTTTATTCAATTTCTTACCGTTAATAACATACCTATCTCATACAAAGGGATTAAAGCATATATCCAGTACCTGAAAAATCCTAAAAGTAATTATACGCCAAATACCTATAATCTGTATCTCGCAACAGTAAAAAACCGGGTGAATTTTCTGTTAAAATTTACCCCATCCTATTTTAGCGGATCTGAACTGGCCGGAATACAACAACTATTATCAGAATTGAAATATGAAAAAATTAAAACTGTTAAAAAAACCGGGACTTTATCGATCCCTGAAATTAAAAAACTAATTGCAGCAGCAGATCCCTGTCCCGGATTGATGATCCGGTTTCTCCTTTTGACCGGTATGCTTGTCAGTGAAATGGTAAAAATCCGGTATATTGATATAAAACAGGATAAGACATACTCATATATCACGATACCAGGCCGGAAAAAACGTGAAATACAGATTGAAACACCATTCATGTATACAATTGCAAAGCATTTTAATGGGAATACATTTCTTTTTGAAGACAAAAACGGAAAAGCTTTCCGCAGGGAAATGATAAGTATGAGTATAAAACGAATTGCAAGACGGGTGCTTTTAAAAGAAATTTCTGCCAATACCCTGCGAAAAACATTTGCAGCATTGATAATCCGTAAAACAGGAAAAATTAAAGCAGTGAGTGAATACCTTGGTCATAAATCGATAAATTCCGTAATTGATATGTTTACCCAGGAAAAATTAAATTCCACAGATCTGGATTTAAAGGTGTGACTTGAATATTCTGCCATAACTTTGTATAGTAGGCTATGGAAAACATGAATTATCCGATTATTGCCCCATCACTCCTTTCTGCTGATTTCAGTGATATGGAACAGGCCCTTGCTTTAATTGAAAAATCAGGGGGTGATTGGGTGCATTTTGATGTGATGGATGGATCATTTGTTCCGGATATCACATTTGGCCATAAAATGGTCAATGACATGCGAAAACGTTCAGACCTGCCATTTGATGTCCATCTTATGGTATATCACCCGGAAACCCAGGTGGAGAAATTCGCCCATGCCGGTGCTGATTATATTACCATCCAGGTTGAGGCAACAATTCACCTCCACAGTGTCATCATGCAGATAAAAGAACTCGGAAAAAAAGCAGGGATTTCTATTGTCCCTTCAACGCAACCTGGCCGGATTAAAGAGCTTCTTTGTTTTGTCGATCTCGTACTTATTATGACGGTGAACCCGGGATATGGGGGGCAAAAACTTATCCACGAGACCCTGGAAAAAGTTGTGGAATTAAAGGAACTTAAGAAAAATAAGAACTATAATTTTATTATAGAGATCGATGGGGGAGTGAACAGGGAAACCTGTGGAACGGTTCTTAAAGCAGGGCCGGAAGCGATTGTTACAGGTTCTGCTTTTTTTGATGATAAAGATCCGGCAGCTTATATCCGGCTTTTTAAAAAGTAGATTGGTTATTTGGTCTTATTTTTTTTGTTTAAAGGTCGAAAAATACAATAGGAGAAGAATGCATTGAAACAGAGTGTGATATCTTCAACATGGTTGAACCCCAATTGTAGTTTCATAAAGTGGTCTTCACTATTAGTGATTTTTATTTTTATTCCATGTCTTTTTATTCATGCAGCCTCATATGAAGAATCACAGGAACGTATTGCCCAGGGTATAGAGTTATTTTCCAGGGGTTTATACGAAGAAGCCCTGGTCCTTTTCAGGGGAATGGTGGTAGATCCGGAATTTCGTTCTCATCATGGAGATGCATACTTCTGGATTGCGAAATGCCAGATGGTTCTTGGACAATTGGATAATGCAGAAAAAAATCTGGAATACTTTTTAATACATTTTGATAATCACCTTTATTATTCCGAAGGTGTTTATCAAAAGGGCAGGCTTCTTTTTATGCAGAACGAGTTTGAAAAATCAATCGAAATACTTGAACAGTTTATAAATCATTATCCGACGTCTGTTTTTATCTCCAATGCTTATTTCTGGGTTGCAGAGTCTGTATTTTTCCTGGGATACCTGGAAAAAGCTCTCCAGATTTATAAATATATTGTAATAAAATTCCCCAATAGTTATAAATTTGAAACAGCTAAATACCGTATCTCTATTATTGAGTTTAAAAAACGTGAAAATGAACTCTTAAAACTTCTGAAATGGAGTCACCTGGAAGCTCTTAAGACAATGGAAGAATACCAGCAGCGTGAAAAGACATATGAACAGGCGATTGTTTTATATCAGAAAAAGCTTTCAGATGCAGGGATCAATATTTCTGAGTATGATACTGAAAATGCAGAAGTACAAAAACTTGCAGCAGAACTTGAAAAAAAGAATAAAGAGATCGAAGACCTGAACAGGACGATAGAAGTACTGAAGCAGCAAATTAAATACCTGGAGATTGTAACAGGAACACCTGTCCCGGATGAAGATATTGTTACGACAATTGACCTGGATAAAGAAAAAAAGAAAACTGAATTGTCAAATGATGAGCGGTTGCTTGAATTGCAAAAAGAAGCAGAGCAATTAAAAACCCTGCTTGAAAAACTCCTCCGGAGTGCGGGAGGGGGAAAGTAATGATAAAGAAAAGGCCGGCTCTTTGTGTCATTTTATTATTCCTTTCCGCATTCTTTTCCTATAGCCTGGAAGTGATTAATGGGAACATCAGACTGGTTCTTCATGAAAATCTGGGGAGATTCTCCGTTTATTATCTTGAAGATCCTGTAAATAGAAAATACACCTCTTACTTTCTTGATCAGGATGTACGGACATCGGTTACCAGCATTGTTGTGGATAATAAAATTTTCCGGCTGGGTGAATCAGGATCATTCAAGGAAACAGCAGAAGAAACCTCAAATGGTGCCCGTTTTCTATGGGAGTCCAGACAGCTTGAAATTACCGAGGAATTTACCTTTGCTTCTTCTTCCGGTTCAGGAAAATCAGATTGTATTGTGATTACTCTAACGTTAAAAAATGTATCCAGCAACCCGGTTAAATCAGGAGTCCGTTATCTTTTTGATACATACCTTGGTGAATCACATAACCATCACTTTAAAACGAATCTTACAGAGAATATGATACATGAAATAGTAATAGAAAAAAAGAATATGGTTGCATACTGGATATCACAGGATATCAAGAAAGAAAATACCGGACTCCAGGTAATTACCGGAATTAGCGGGGTGACAGCACCGGATAGAATAGTATTTGCAAACTGGAAGCGGCTTAATGATACCCCATGGACATACTTCTCATCAGACACAAGGGATTTCAGTTCAAGACCATATTCGATTAATGATTCTGCTGTATGCCACTATTATGATCCGGTGATTGTGGAAAGCGGTAAATCAAGAAAAATTATTCTTATGATGGGAAAGATGAATGAACAGGGCTATAAAGACACAGATTCTGTTCTTGAAGATACGTACAGTACATTACTCACCAGTGCAGATGGTGATTTACCGGACAAATTAAAATCAGATATAATGGTTTTGAATAACCTCCTGGAGTTGATAAAGAAAAAAATAGCTTCCGGTGAATTGATTACTGATAAAGATATCAGTATAATGGAGCAGATTATCGAAGAGATAAAAATCCATGCGGAAAATTATCAAAATGAATAGGGAAGTGGATACCCGGCTGCTTCTGAAGGAGGTTCCCTTTGGCACTGAAGGGTCTAAAAAAAGCGCGAAGGCTCTTCAATTCCGGAAAGTATATAGAGGTTGTCAGACTACTCGAACCTTCAATTTTCCAATACAGGGAAAGTTTTTCTTTCTTTTATTTACTCGGTGTTTCCTGTTTTTATTCCGGTGATCTTGGCGGTGCACTTTCCTATTTAAAAAGGGCAGAGCAATTACGTGAAAACGATGTGAATACCCAGCTTGCCCTGGCCGTGATTTTCTTAAAAAAAGCAGAAAAAGAAAATTCACTCCGGATATGGCTTAAGATTCTGGAAATCGATCCGAAAAATAAAAAGGCCAGGAGGGGTCTTAACCTTATCCGAAAAACACCTGAACCTGAAGATATTATTGCTTTTTGTAATTCAAACCGGATCAACTCCTTACTTCCAAAACAAAATAAGAAAATACTTTCAAAGGTATTATTTTTTATAACAACTTTCATACTTGCATCCGGGATTTCCGGTTTTATCATTTATTTTTCCCCAAACCTGATGAATAAAAATACCAGGCCCGGTATGGAACGATATATTCTCCCGGAAAAGCAGGGGTTATTGGATTATTCCCGTACATACCGGTACATGTATTCTGAAAAAGAAATACGCGCCATTTTTGAAAAGGCAAAATCCCTGTTCAGCAAATACAAAGATAATCTTGCAATTGTAGAAATTAACAGGCTTCTTCATTCAAATGCTTCCATGGATGTAAAAATGATTGTACACACCCTGCGGGATCATATGTATACACCAGACTTCAGCACCTTTACAAAAAAGGATTCCTTTTCCTATACAGATGTTTTTGCAGAACCGTATTTGTATGAAAATTGCTTTATCCTCTGGGAGGGCAGGGCAGGAGGGCTTCAGATTTCAGAAACAGCAATCACTTTTGATTTCTGGGTGGGTAATACAAATGAATTTTTCGGTGTTGTCCCGGTGGTCCTGTACTCTGGAGAAAATATAACCAATGGTCAGACACTGGAAATCCTGGGCAAGGTAAAGCTTGACCAGGATGGGAATGTAATGATTGAAGGAATAGCAATACGAAGAATTGTACAGGGATAATTACTTTAAATACTCATATGCATTGAACGGTTCAAAAAACCCGGACAGTGATAACTTTAGATGCAATCTGTATATAATATCTGCTGCAATTTCATGACTTGACACAATAGTTGCAGCAGGGAGAATCGGTTTAAGTAAATCATCACAGCAGTAAATCGTGTCGGCAAATAGTATATTTTTCAGCAATCCTTTTTCTATAAGTTCCTTCATTCTTTCAATAGAAGGGGGAGACAATACGGCATGAACTACTGCTACATTCACTTCACGAATTCCTCTTTTATTCAATTCCAGAACAAGCTTATAAATAGACCCGCCGGTATCAATCATGTCATCAATAATCCATACAACTTTATCTTTCATCGGAGTGCTTGAAAGAATATGTACGGAAATAATTTTATTCACGGTGGAATAATCCCGCTGTTTGTGTGCGATTACCAGGGGGGTGTTAAAGGAATTTGCAAATTTTTTGGCAAGTATCTCACCCCCTGCATCCACTGAACAGAACACCCATTCTTTTCGTATTCTATTTTCCAGGTTTTCGCAGTTTTTAATATAGGTATCTGCTAAATGCTTTTTAAGTAATACAAGGATTGGAATATCATCCATGGCACAGCACTTTGGATCAATCATGGAACGGGATTTATCCGAGTGAAGGTTAAAAGTAAGAATATGATCCACACCTAAGCTTATCAGGGTTTTGAGATGAACCCACAACCCGACCGAGTTCCTTCTCGTAGTCCTGTCTGACCGGCCGGGGCTGCAATACGGCTCAAAAAGGGTAATTCTTCCTGCCGATGCTCTCCGGAGGGCATCGATTGCATGATACAATTCTATTTTATTTTCCTCCACAGTAAGTCCCAGGGCATTCCGGGCAGAATTCGCAAAAAGAAACACATCCTTTCCCCGAACGGAATCGATGGTTTCTACTTCCATTTCACCATCTGCAAATCTTGATACAGACAATTCACCCTGGATATTCTGCATACCCATAAGGCTGCTGTATTCCTTTTTTGTTTTTAATAGATGGATTACCTTTTCTGCATATTCCTTCATGGAACGCATAAAAAAAATTCGTAAATCGTTACGCATACTGTATTATACGGTGTATAAAGTAGTAAGTCAAATAAGAAAAATTCTTAAGTATACTCAAACTCGCTTTGAAAAAAAATCATTTCCCTCTATACGTATGGTAAATAGTATGAAAAAACAACCATTATTACTTCGGGTATTACAATTCTCACCCCGGGAAATGGAAGCCCTTGTCCGTTGTGCAGTGCTCAATAAAGTTGAGTTGATTGATTGATTAGGGGAAAAATCGAAAAAATTATTTATTCCTGAAACAATAATATCATGTCTTCAGAATTTAGCAAAAGAATGAAAAAAATTATAATTAATTATACATGTGCAGGTAAATTATTACATATGGTAAGATTATTATAGAAAAATCTGCGAAATTAGTTAAATTTATTCTCAATCCGGGAAATCGGCGAAATCTGTGGTTTAGAATTTCTGTCAAAGAGTAATTTTCTTGACAATGGGACTTATGTGTCGTATGATAAAAAAGCAAAATTAATTAATATTATGGAGAAAAAGTTATGAAAACAAAAGAAAAAAAACCAATGTATCGATTCTTTATTATAATGGTTTTTCTTGGATTATCCGGTACCATACTCTTTGCCGAACCCCGTTCCGGAGGTTCGTATTATAATTACGGGGAAGCATTGCAGAAGGCGATTCTTTTCTATAAAGCCCAGCGTTCGGGCGATCTTCCTGATGATTATATCCTTCCATACAGGGCTGATACCTGTATGGATGATGGGGCAGATGTCGGATTGGATCTCACTGGGGGATGGTTTGATGCCGGGGATCATGTAAAATTTGGGATGCCCATGGCTTATACAGCGGGGCAGCTCGGATGGGGTGTTTACGAATACCGGGAAGGATTCGAACAGGCAGGCCTTCTTGATGATGTTCTCGATGAGATAAAATGGGCTTTAGATTATTTTATCAAATGCCATCCAAATCCCAATGTTTACTATTACGATTGCGGAGATGGTGAATCTGATCACAGCTGCTGGGTTCCGCCGGAGGTAGTGCATCTTTTTACCGAGCGAAATTCCTTTAAAGTTGATACGGCAACACCCGGCTCGGATGTTGCCGGACAGGCTTCTGCGGCAATGACCATTGGTTCCCTTATCTTTGAACCGACAAATCCTTCTTATGCAGCAACACTTTTAACTCATGCCAAAGAATTATTTACCTTTGCAGATACCCACCGGGGAAAATACCCACTCCCGGCATTTTATATGTCCGGCGGTTATCTTGATGATTTAATGTGGGCTGCTATCTGGTTATATATCAAAACAAATGATCAAACGTACCTCGACAAGGCCCGTTCATATATACCTATCGGTTCCATGGGGGGGCATCATACACACTGCTGGGATGATGTCAGTTATGGCGCGGCATTAAAAATGACACAAATTACAAAAGATATTGAGTGGGTAGCAGCAGTGGAAGCTAATCTTGACTGGTTTCTTCCTGGTGGAGGTGTGGCATATTCTCCCGGGGGGTTGGCCTACCTTTCAAACTGGGGAGCACTCCGTTATGCATCCACCGCTGCTTTCCTGGCTTTTGTCTGGGCAGACGATGATTCAGTAGGAACCGCATCCAAAAAAGAGGCATACCGTACATTTGCCGAAAAACAGTTGAACTATATCCTTGGTGATAATCCCAAAGGGGGAAGTTATGAAGTCGGGTTCGGGGAAAATCCCCCGGTTCATCCGCACCACAGGACAGCACACTGTTCATGGTTAAGTATGCTCGATGTTCCCACCTTTCACCGGCATATCCTTTATGGGGCCCTTGTCGGGGGGCCGGATTCCAACGATATCCCAAACGATGATATAAGAGATTATACATTAAACGAAGTAGCAGACGATTATAATGCAGGGTTTGTCGGGGCCCTCGCAAAGATGTACTCCATGTACGGTGGGGAACCCCTTTCCAACTGGCCCCAACCGGAAGACTTCCGGCCACCGGAGGAAACCCTTACCGAATATTTTGTCCGGGGATGGATACAATGGGAAGGGCCCAATGAACTTCATGTTCTTTTTCAGGTAAATAACCGTTCTGCCTGGCCCCCGACAGTCCGGTCGGGTATGTCTGCCCGGTACTTTATGGATTTATCAGAGATATTTGACGCCGGGTATCCGGTAAGTGATATTAAACTGGCATTAAAGGAAAGTGATGAAGGTGGATCGGTTTCCGGATTAACGCAATGGTCCGGTGATGTTTACTATTTTACCCTCGATTTTACCGGTACATTGATTCACCCGGGATACTGGGATAAATGTGAAAAAGAAGCAACAGTAAGTATAAAAAGCCCTGTTACAGGCGGATTTGCAAATGACTGGTCATACCAGGAAATCACAACAAATCCTGATTACGATTGTAAAACCTTTAAAGGAAAAACAGAATACATCCCGGTTTACGACAATGGAGTTCTCCTCTGGGGTCATGAACCCCCAGGTGGTCAAACATCCACCCCGACCCCCTCTCCAACACCCGGAACTCCTACGCCAACCGGGGGAACTGACACCGGGGACGTTAATTCGAGTGGAGCAGTTGATATTGTTGATGCTCTCCTTGTTGCCCAGTTTTATGTTGGACTTGATCCGGTGAATTTTAACCAGGCAGTGGCAGAGGTAAACTGTTCAGGAAGTATTGATATTATCGATGCCTTGCTGATTGCGCAATATTACGTTGGATTGATTTCAGGTTTTGAATGCTAAAAAGCAAGTTAAATTCAAGTTTCCAGAAGAGGTCTCTTTATCCCAGAGACCTCTTTTCTATTATAGATGAACCACCTTATAATATTACAGTTAAATACTTATTCATTATTTTACCAAAAGATTACAATTCACACTTTCTACTTTAACTGGTATGATTATTCATACATATTTTGCTTATTACTCCTCCTCATTCAACTCAGGAAATAATTCCAGTTCCGGTCTTGTCTCTTTTCTATCAGGTTTATTTATAAGAATCTCTATTTTTCGTTCAATCTTTGCAAGTTCTTTTTCAAGCCCTCTGGAAAGAGAAATTCCTTCCTCAAAAAGTGATACAGCTTTTTCAAGAGGGAGTTTTCCGTCCTGGATCTCTTCGCTAATTCCTTCAAGACGGGTTAAACGTTCTTCAAAGCTTTTCATAACTTTTTTTCTCCTTTACAAGTGCAGATAGTTCACCTTTATATAATCTTATATGAATATCATCGCCTTTTTCAACCGGGTCCGGGGAGGTGAGTAATTTCCCGGATTTTTTATCCGTCACCAGGGCATATCCTTTTTTCAATATATCCAGGGGGGAACTGGAAACGAGTTTTTGATCGAGTATTGCCAGCCTGTGCCTGTATTCCCGGATCCTGTCCTTATATCCGTCAAGTATTGCTTCCTTTGCATCGTCAAAACGGAAAAGAATTGGCTGGATATACTGACGGAAATTCCTCTCCAGGTTCATGGGTGTAAATTGTGAAAGAAGGATACGGATTTTCTCTATTCGTTGATCCAGGGATTGTATAATCCTGGTTTTCGCTTCAAAAACCCGGCGGATAAGTTCATCCCTGGAAGCTGAAACAAGTTCTGCGGCAGCAGATGGGGTTGGAGCCCGGACATCAGCTGCTAGATCAGAAAGAGTGATATCGATCTCATGACCCACAGCAGAAATAACGGGGATTTCCGATTCTGCAATCGCCCGGACAACTGTTTCATCATAAAAAGGAAGCAGATCCTCGAGAGAACCTCCACCCCGGCCAATAATAAGGACTTCACCAAGGGAGTGAAGGTTGGCAATCATGATTTGCTGTGCAATTATAAAAGCAGCTTCATCACCCTGCACAGGAGCAGGCAGAAGCACAAGGTTAATACCGGAATGTCTTCTTCGCAATACACGAAGAATATCCCGGATTGCTGCACCGGTAGGGGAAGTGATAACAGCCACTTTTGATGGAAGAAGGGGCAGAGGTTTTTTTCTTGCTTCATCAAATAACCCCTCCTCTGCAAGCTTTTTCTTTCGTGCTTCAAGCATTGCAAGAATATCACCAATTCCTGCTTTTTCTAAAATATCACAAATTAATTGATAATTCCCCCGCCTGGGATAAACAGAAATATTTCCTTTTGCCCTTACAAGCATCCCATCTGCCGGCATAAATTCTAAAAAAGGAATTTTCCCTTTAAACATAACCGCAGAAAGCACAGCTTCTGTATCCTTTAAACTAAAGTAATAATGCCCTGTACTTGAAGGCCGGAAATTGGATATTTCTCCTTCAACTGAAATATCAGGGAACTCGCCTTCAAGAAGATTTTTTATCAGGAAGGTAATTTCTTTGACTTTATAGTATTTCTCCTGGTCATTGTATTGTGCAAAAGGATTATTCACCATACTACTTTTGATTCATATCCATCGCATACATCACCAGTCCGGAAACAGGCTTTGGATAAAAATATGTTGATTTTCTAGGCATCCTCTCTCTATTTTCAGAAATTTTTATCACATCCTCCAGTCTGGTGGGATTAAGGATTACCAATGCTTCCATATTCCCGGACCTCACCTCGTTCACTGCTTTATACGGGTCTGTAATATACTTGATCTTTGTATTCAGCGAAAGTTGTTCTTCTGATATTCCGAGTATTCGCTGTAACAAAAGGTAATTCACAATGTTTACATCAAGAAGTTTCCAGTCCAGGGAATAGTTCCCTTGAATAAGATTACTATATGCGTTTGAATTTTTAAGTGTTAGAAGGAAATAACAGTTTTTATGTTTTGCATAAAATCCGAGCTTATGATCCTGCGGGTTTATTGTCTTGATATCGGAAAGCCACTTTTTCTGGATATCATTTTCATTTGTTCCATCCCATGAATACCGTTTCACATAAAAGTGATCTTCTATTTCATTTATAGCATTTTCCCAGTCTGAAATATTCAGATCATGAAGCATAATATGGGTTGGAAGAATCGTCAGGCCTTCGTGTTTATAATTTACCAGGTACATAAGAATATATTCCCATGGAGCATCCGGGCCTGCATTGGGATATTTTTTACGGTATTCATTCCGGATATGAAGCATTGTAGCATAACGGTGATGCCCGTCTGCAATATAAATTTTACTTTCCTTCATGATATTATGAATAATCTCGCATTTTTCAGGGTCAACAAGCCTCCAGAGTTTATGTTGAACATTATAGTCTTTTTCAAAATAATTAAGAATTTCAGACTGCTTTTCGCATTCATCCAGGATCGAATTAATGCGAAATCCCATATCCTCATAGAGACACCAGATATATTCAAATTGAGTATTGGTAATTTCAGTGAGTTTTATCCTGTCCTCAACCGGATTCTTTAATACCTTTTCATGCGGGAGAATCCGCATCTCATCATAATCATACAACCGGACTTTTCCGATAAATCCCTTTACTTTCTTTTTCCCGGTTAAAGGGGTCTCAAACTCCTGCTCATAAACCCAGAAAGACGATCGTACAGTCTTATGAAGAATATCCCCGGACTTCCATAACGAGAGTAAATCCCGTGCCCTGGTATACCTGTTATCCGTTTCATTATCGTTTTTAAATTTTTTTCCCAGAATCAGGCGTATGATATTGTATTCATGTTGCTGGTAATAGAGTTCCTGCTGTTCCGGAGAGATTACATCATATGGCTGTGAAAGGCACTGGCCTATATTTTCTATTTTATCAGGGTTATAGTGAAGAGATCTGAATGGTTGTACATCATTAATCATTTTGCATAAAAATCCTTTCCCGATTAATATTGCGGTATTTTATACAGACAGGCATGGATGGTCAAGGGGAAAAGGATCGGAGGTTACAATTTCGGAAACTTATTCAGTCTCCCGTTGTAATAATATTGTAATTGTTTCCCGTGCAGTATCTACAACCAATTTGTTCCTGGATAGCTTTACAAACGATTGGCAGAGAAATAGATAATCATCATTCCCGATCTGCTTAATTGTATCAAGCAGGCAGATAATTTCTTCATTTATCCTGATATCCGGCATCCCATTTGTCTGTTTTAAGATGGACAGAAGATAATTTCCTTCTGTCATACAAAAAGCAAAGGAAGAAAGATCATGGATATGGAGAATCATCCACATAATCTGGCATTTTAATAATGGATCATGAAATACATGAATCCGGGAAACAAGATACTCGATTGCTTTTTTATTTATGAGAATTCGTGCAGCTAATTCATCCTGTTCAAAATCCGGGTGAAAAACCGAAAAAAGGAGGACACGTAAAAGGTACTCATACCTGTTTTTTTTGTATTGATCCATATAACTCATTATTCCAAAAATATATTCTTCCACATAAGGATCGGCACGTTGCCCCAGATATTTTACTATACAAATCTGGTCTGTCAGATCCTGGGAAAATAACAGCTTAAGGAGAAAAGGATCATCTGATCTATCTGACAAAATAATTATCTGCCTGCAATCCAGGGAATTGACAGGATATATAGAAAAACAAATAAAACAGGCAAGAAAAAGCTTTTTCATCAATTAATTATATCGACAAGACTCTTGACCCGGAACATATCAGAATATAATATTGATTAAAATGAGGAGGGGAAAACAGGTAAATACACAAGAAAATTCCAGAAAATAAGACTATTTTCCTGTAAAAAATGCATAAAAAAGAAAAAAAATGATTTTATGCAATGCAGGAGGAACATTTTAGTATTTAGTATAGTATAAGAAAGGGGATAATATATGGCAAAAAGCAATTATACAAAAAAAGATGTGACGAAAGTTGAAAACATACAGGAACGGTTAAAAGCCCTGGAAGCAGCAAAGCTTCAGATAGAAAAGCAATTCGGAAAAGGTGCTCTAATGAAACTCGGTTCAAGTCCGCAGAAAGTAGAATCCGGGGTTATACCATCCGGGTCATTGCTTCTGGATGCAGCTCTTGGAATAGGAGGGTATCCAAGGGGAAGGATCATTGAAATATTCGGACCTGAATCATCAGGGAAAACAACCCTTGCCCTTCATGCAATTGCAGAAGCCCAGAAACTGGATGGGGTTGCAGCTTTTATTGATGCTGAACATGCACTTGATCCGGGATATGCAAAAAATCTCGGGGTAAATATCGATGAACTATGGGTATCCCAGCCGGATACCGGGGAACAGGCACTTGAAATTACCGAATCCCTGGTACGGTCCGGGGCTGTTGATATTATTGTCCTTGATTCTGTTGCAGCACTCACGCCAAGAGCAGAAATTGAAGGAGTTATGGGGGATTCACATGTAGGACTCCAGGCAAGGTTAATGAGTCAGGCTTTAAGAAAACTTACCGGGATTATATCAAAATCCAACTGCTGTATTGTTTTCATCAACCAGATACGTATGAAGATCGGGGTAATGTTCGGAAATCCGGAAACAACCACCGGGGGAAAAGCACTCAAATTTTATTCGACAATCAGGCTGGAAGTACGGAGAATCGAATCAATCTCTCAAGGAAGTGAAAATATTATAGGAAACAAGGTCAGGGTAAAGGTGGTGAAAAATAAAATAGCCCCCCCGTTTAAAAAGGTGGAGCTTGAACTTATATTCGGTAAAGGAATCTCTGCCAGTGCAAGCCTTCTTGATCTTGCAGTAGAGAATAATATTATTGTTAAAACCGGTTCCTGGTATGCATTTGGAACAGAAAAAATAGGGCAGGGGAGAGAGAATGCAAAGCTTTTTCTTGAAAAGAATACCGATATTTTTTTAGAAATAGAAAAGAAGTTGAAAGGAATCCTTTTTCCTGATAAGATTCAGGTCGAATCTGAAGAAAAAAAAGTGAAAAAGACTATACGTCCGGAAAGCTTACAGGATGAAGAAAAAGAGCTTTTTTAAAGCAAAGAAACTTACTGTATGGGGAGCGGAGAGAATATATGAATGCCTTAAAAAAGGCAAAAGTATTCCTGTCATTGGGAACCAATATGGGGAACCGGAAAAAGAATTTACAAATGGTTTATACACAGCTGAGTTTGGAATTATCCTCCTTGAGGATTTCCCCTCTTTATGAGACACTCCCCCTGTATGTGAAAGACCAGCCCGAATTTTTAAACTGTGTGGTAAGCGGGGAAACAGGGAAGTCGCCATATGAATTACTCGATTATGTTTTGGATCTTGAACAAACAACCGGACGTACCAGGACAAATTCACAAAACAAGGGTCCCCGGGTTATTGATATAGATATTCTTCTTTATAATAAAGAGATTATCAATCAGAAACAACTTCAAATCCCCCACCCGGGAATGTATGAAAGACAGTTTGTGCTTATACCGCTTCTGGAACTCGAACCGGATTTACAGGATCCTGTATCCGGTCACCCTTTTTCTTTTTTCCTGGAAGGGTTGAATAACCAGGGTGTTAATTTATATACAGAGAAAGGAACATATACACCTTAAAACAACCGGAATGGAACAGACCAGTATACAGAGTAAAATAAAGTATAAACTCGATAAGTTTGAAGGTCCTCTGGATCTTTTGCTTTTTCTTATAAAAAAGGCGGAAGTGAATATTTATGATATCCCGATTGCACAGATAACAGAGCAGTATATTGAATACCTGGATTATGCGACGAAAATTGATCTTGAAAATATTACAGAATTTTATATTATGGCAACAACCCTGCTTTATATAAAATCAAGAATGCTGCTTCCCATTGAAACGAATCTGGATGAAGAAATTGAAGATCCAAGACAGGAGCTTATCGAACGGCTTATTGAATACCAGAAACTTAAAAAGCTTACCAGTATGATTTCAGATAAGGAAACTGAATGGCTTATTGAAAGAAAAAAAAACCAGAAAATACTCCCCTTCCCGGAAAAGGATTTCTGGGAGCAGGCACAGATATGGGATCTGTTGAAACTTTTTTCCAGTATGGTATCCTCATTAACAACAGAAAGAATTATCGATCTGTATGAAGAAGTCACGGTGAATGAGAAAATCACCCTGATCAGGGAGCTCATCGAAACACATGGGGAATTTCTTTTCACTGACCTTATAAAAAAAGAAAAATCCGTAAGTGAAATCGTCTGCGCCTTTCTTGCAGTACTGGAACTGGTAAAAATGAGACAGATTCTCGTATTTCAAAACAGGCTTTTTGGAGATATCAGAATAAAGCAACAGATAAAAAAGGAATCTTAAGATGATATGTCTGGAGGAAATGTGAATGGAGTTTATAAATGAGGCCCGGTTTATAGAAACGATTCTTTTTCTGGAAGGTGAACCGATAGACATAAAAACCCTTTCAAGAATTTCCAATCTTTCCAGGGATGTGGTGCTTAAGGCAATCATTACCCTGCAGGATGAATATAAAAAAGATCATCATGGCCTTGAAGTAATTGAAATCGGGGGCGGATTTACTTTCTCGCCAAAGAAAGAACTCTGGCCTTCGTTAAAAGACAGGTATGGAAAAAAAAGTGATTATAAATTATCACGTGCGGCAATGGAAACACTCTCGATTATTGCTTACTCCCAGCCCATAACAAGAAATGAGGTAGAAACTCTCCGGGGCGTTTCGGCTGATGGAATGATAAAGCTTCTTTTAACAAAATCTCTTATTAAGGAAGTAGGGAAAAAGGATGTGCCGGGAAAACCTGTTCAATATGGAACAACAAGGGAATTTTTAAAGCTTTTCCGGCTTAAAAGTATTGCTGATCTTCCAAAGCTGGAAGAGCTTGAAAAAGAACGATTTGAAGAAGAAGATGACAGAGAAAGCGACAAACCCGGGGAAAAGTAAAATAAGACTTCAGGTTTTTATGGCACAATGCGGGATCGGTTCCAGAAGAAAATGTGAAGAGTATATCCGGGAAGAAAAGATCAGGGTAAATGGCAGGATTATTACAACACCTGGGTTCAAAGTATCACAGACAGATATTGTTTATTTTGAAAAGCAAAGAATAATCCCTGTTAAAGAAAAGATATATATTGCACTTTACAAACCAGCCGGGTATCTCTGTTCGCATACTGATCAATTTAAAAGACCCCTTGCAGAAGAATTATTTAAAAATATAGTGAAACAAAGGCTTTTTCATGTAGGAAGGCTTGATTATCTATCGAGTGGTCTTATTTTTTTTACAAATGACGGGGAATTCGCATATCATATTACACATCCATCTTTTGAAATACAAAAGGAATATATAGTAAAAACCAGGAAAAAAATTTCTGAATCATTGCTTATTAAATACCAGCAGGGATTAAGAATAGAGAATAAAACTTACTTATTAAAGGAATTTCAATATATAACCCCATTTAAAGTGAAATTAACAATAGCAGAAGGACAGAACAGGGAAATACGGCGGGTTTTTCGCTATTTCAATATTCCGGTAAAAGGAATTCATAGAGTCAGAATTGGTATCGTAGAGTTAAGTCCTTTACAACCCGGTGAGTTCAGGCATCTTTCTCGGAAAGAAGTTACGTGGTTTTTTCAGGAAAAAAACGATAAAACAGGCAAAATGTCCGTATAAAAAATAATACATTTATTAAAAATTACCCTTCTATGGGCTTGACCAATATTCGTTCATATGTCACATTATAGACAGGTTTTTAATAACTTTCACATTTTATATTTATATCAGGAGAACGTGATAGGTATGGATTTAGAAAATAAGAAAGAAGCAGACAAGATAAACCAGACAGATCAAATGGATCTTCAGGAGCAGTATTTAGATAATCTCCAACCTATCAAAGAAGGGCAACTTGTCAATGGTACAATTGTGGAGATAAATGCCGAATTTGTATTTATTGATGTCGGTTATAAGTCTGAAGGCAAGATTGATATTTCCGAATTCGAGACCCCTCCCAAAATAGGCGATACCCTGGATGTTATTATTGTTCGTACAGAAAATGCAGATGGATCTGTCTCTGTATCAAAAAGAAAAGCAGATGAAAAGATATTCTGGAAGAATCTTAAAAAGTCATTTAACGAAAAACTCCCGGTAGAAGGGAAAATTGCAAGAAGTATTAAGGGTGGATATGAGATAGATATGGGATATAATGTTCGTGCATTTATGCCCCTTTCGAAAGCAGATGTCAAGCATATTACCGATCTTTCAGAACTTCTTAATAAAGAATCCCTTTTCCGGATTGAAAGACTGTATTCGGAAGGAAAAATCAATATTATCCTTTCCCGTCGTGCATGGCTGGAAGAAGAGATACAGAAAAGACAGGATAATTTTTTCGATACTGTCCAGGTGGGAGATATTGTAAAAGGAACAGTGAAAAGCTTTACTGCATTTGGTGCTTTTATTGATATCGGCGGTTTTGATGGCCTTCTCCATATCAATGATATGAGCTGGGGGCATGTAAAAAAACCGAAAGAAATCATCAGTAAGGGAGAAGAATTGGAACTCAAGGTAATAAAACTTGATCCAGACGAAAAGCGTATTAACCTGAGTTTAAAGCATCTAAAAGATGATCCATGGTCTCATTTTGAAGATAAATACGAACTGGGCGAGGTTATTACTGGAACAGTAACGAAATTGACAAATTTTGGCGCATTTATTGAACTCGAGGAAGGAATCGAAGGACTCGCACATATTTCAGAACTTTCCTGGGTAAAGCGGATACGGAATCCAAAGGAAATTTTAAGTGAAGGTGATAAAGTTGATGTAAAAATACTCAATTATGATATTGAAAAAGGAAAAATCTCTCTGGGACTCAAACAAGTACATCCGAATCCCTGGGATGATATTGAGGATCGTTTCCCGGTAGGCAAACGTGTGAAACTTCCGGTCAAAAATTTGTCCAGCTTTGGTGCTTTTTTTCAACTGGAAGAAGGCATAGACGGGCTTCTTCATCTTGACGATTTTTCATGGACAAAAAAATACAAACATCCTTCAGAACTTCTTAATCCGGGGGATGAAGTTGAGGTCATGGTCATAGCAATAGACAAAGAGAATAGAAAGATCAAGCTAGGATTTAAACAACTGGCAGAAGATCCATGGCAATCCCTGGTGAAAGCATTCCCCAAAGGAAGTATCATAGAAGGAGAAATATCCAGCATTACAGATTTTGGTATATTCTTAAAAGTACAGGGAGGAATAGAGGGTCTTATTCCCCAGGTACATATATTTGATCCAAAGATTGAAACATTGGAAGAAGCGATAGCAAAATATTCGGAAGGTGATAAACTGAAAGCTCTGGTGATTGAGGTGAAATCTTCCAAACAAAAACTCACACTCTCGTTAAGAGATTATTATAGGATGCTTCAAAAGGAAGAGATTGCAAAGTATATCCATGATGATTCAGATGAAGACAAAACTTCGATAGCTGATTTCATTAAGAATAAACCCTCGAAATAAGAAATTACTTAAGCAGGCGATGATAAAAGTGGAAATTGATCAAAATAAATTTCAAACATTGCTTGAAATTAATACACAAATTAATTCGAATTACGAAGACGGTACTCGACTTCTTACTAAAATAATGGAATATGCTACAAATTTCTCCGAAGGAGAGGCTTCTTCCCTTATGCTTATAAACAATGAGAATAACCGGCTCTATTTTGAAATTGCCCTTGGTGCAAAAGGAAATGAAGTAAAAAAATACTCTCTGGAATCAGGAGAAGGTATTGCCGGGTGGGTGGTACAGAATAATACATCGCTTATTGTAAATGATGTGGAATCGGATCCACGTTTTCATGCAGATATCAGCAGGAAGATAGGATTTCCCACCCATTCCATTCTAGCAGTTCCACTGCGGGTGAAAGACAGGTGTATCGGTGTTCTGGAAATAATCAATAAAAAAGATAAAAAATTATTTAATAACGAGGATTTGCAGTGGCTCGAGATATTTGCAACCCAGGTTGCGATAACAATTCAGAATGCAAAGATATACCAGAAAGTGAAAAACGAAGTATCCCAGTTAAAAGAACAGGTTCTTGAAAAGGATGGATATCACACTTTTATTGGGAAGAGTAACAGTATAATGGAAAAGCTCAAAATCGCTACCAGAGCAGCAGGCACGGATTCCTCTGTCCTGCTTCTTGGAGAGAGTGGGGCAGGGAAAGAACTTTTTGCAGAGCAGATACATCTAAAAAGCAACCGGGCAGATGGACCTTTTATAAGGGTAAACTGTGCAGCCCTTCCTGAATACCTTCTTGAGAGTGAACTCTTCGGGCATATAAAAGGAGCTTTTACCGGAGCAGTGAATACACGGCGGGGTAAATTCGAGATTGCTCACAGGGGTTCTATTTTCCTTGATGAAATCGGGGATATTCCTGTTACCCTTCAGACCAAACTTCTTCGAGTAATCCAGCATAAATCATTTGAAAAAGTAGGAAGTAATGATACGATCCAGGTTGATACAAGGATTATTGCTGCAACAAATAAAGATATAGAAAAAGAAGTACAGGAAAAAAGGTTTCGTGCAGACCTTTTTTACCGGCTGAATGTTCTCCCGATCTATATCCCCCCGCTAAGGGAAAGAAAGGAAGATATCCCACTGCTGGCAGATTATTTTCTTTCCAGGTTTAAAAAGGAAACGAAAAAGCAGATAAAAGGATTCACAAAAGAAGCTATGGATCTGCTTTTTTCATACTCCTGGCCAGGGAATATCCGGGAGTTAGAGAATTCCATTGAACGGGCTGTGGTGATCTCCCAGGCCAGCTATATTACACCAGAGAACTTTATTCTTAACTCGTTTTCCCAATCCCATGAAGATGATTATATGGGAAAAACATTAAAAGATGCTCTTAATCTGTTTAAGAAGAAATTCCTCACAAAATCATTAAAGGCGAATGGATGGAAACAGACAAAAACAGCAAGAGCTTTGAATATACAGCGGACGTATCTTTCAAGACTTATAAAAGAATTGGACATCATTAAATAAAAGGAGTTACTTATTATGTCTAAGGAAAAATTAACTTTAAAGCAGAAGATTGTCGAAAGAATTGAAAACTTTTTTAACCGGCAGTTTACCCTCTTCTGGATTATATTAGGTGTTGTTGTTCTGGTATTGATCGGTATTTTTGTCTGGAATGAGATTGATAAAAGGGTGAAACAGGAATCTGCTTCTTTAGTCGAAGAAGCACAGGGAAAATACGCGAAATGGATTTCAGAATCAGATGAGGATAAAAAAGCAGCTCTGGAAGAGGAATTACTTGCAGATTTATCGATGATTATTAAAAATTATCCAGATCAGTACGCTACACAGAGAGCTCTTATTATACGGGGCAACCTGTATTATGAAAAAGAAGAATGGCAAAAAGCAGCAATAGATTACTCTGATGTTGCAAACTCTTTTCCGAAAAGCTTTTATGCCCCGATAGCTCTTTTTAATGCTGCCATGTGCTATGAAGAAACTGACGAAGCCGGTTCTGCCATGGGAATTCTTACTAAATTGATAACCTCCTACAAAGATTCATATAATGTTCCCTATGCCCTTTATACAATGGGGCGTATTTCAGAGCAAAGGGGACAGAATTCGGATGCTGAAAAATATTACACCCAGCTTAAGGAAGATTACTCTTATAGTAACTGGTCCAAACTCGCTCAAAACAGAATAATATATTTGAAAATACAGGGACAATAATAATATAATTTGAGAAAAAGAGAAATATCTTTATACTATATAACATAAAAAGAAAGGGTAATTTCCCGGTAAAGTATATCGAAAACGGCTGGAGGTTTGCAGAGTATGGATAAAAAAGATGAAGCAAGACGCAAGGTATTTCAGACCAGATGGTTCGGATTTATCATAGGCTTTGCTATCTTCCTGATATTTATCTGGCTTAGCTATGGGATAGGATTGATACATAACATTGAACGCCTGTTTCTGGATTTGAATTTTAATTTACGGACAGATATCATCCTGAGCCAATACAGGGAAAGAACAATACAGGAAGGGGTAACGTCAAGTAAACCGAGTGAAAAAGCATCACCGGATATTATTCTGATAGGAATAGATAACCTGAGTCTTGATGAATACGGCAAATGGCCGTTTCCCCGGTCAATACATGCAAACCTTATTAATACATTTACCAGAATAAAAGACCAGAATAAAAGGGAGCGGGCATTATTTTTAGATATGAACTTTATTGAACGTGATATGAAAACCCCGGTCAATGATGTCCTTCTTGTGGAAAGCATTAAAGAAAACGGGCGGGTTTTTCTTGAAGCCTTTTTTAGTTCCAATGTATATACACCAGATATTGCCAGGCAGAATCTGGAGCGGCTCAAGCTTTTTATGGATAAGTTCGGGACCATTCTTTATAATCAGGTACAGGGTGATTGGAAAAAACTCATTAACTGGAGATCAGTGGAATGCCCGCTTAAACCATATATCAATCAGGTACATGGCTATGGAAATGTCACCTTTATCCAGGATCCCGATCAGGTATTCCGGCGCCAGCCACTGGTATCGAGATTCACCGAGGAAATAGCAGAAATCAGATTACAGGATCTTTCAATTGATGAATCGCTTGATCTTGATAACTTTGAGTATCTTGCATGGGAAGATAAATTAGGGAGAAGATATGAGATCCAATATCCTCTTACCGGGGCAATTATTGGAAAAGTCCGGGTTCAGATGAAAGCGAAAGCTCCCCCAAAAGAAGAGGATGTGGACGGGGATGGTAAACTCGATACAACCTATATCGTGAGGAAGTACAGGGATTATCTGATTCCTTCCATAACAATAAGCCTTGTCCTGGAATACTTTCATAGGAGCCTGTCCGATATTGAGGTCATCCTGGGAAAGCATATTCGTATTCCTTCACCGGAAAAATATAATCCGGAAACAGATACCTGGGAAAAGGTCATTGATGAATATGCCACATACAAATACCCGAAGGTTTTTGAGATTGATGATTTTGAAAATAATATATTGAGTAAAGCGGCCGGTGATTCCAGGAGTCTGCTATCTGATGGTTTTATAAAAAACCCCCTGTTTAACAAATATATTTTAGCTGACAATCTTGATAAAGCAAGTTTAGCAAAAGTCGGAAAAGCCCTGGTCAGCACAGGATACCAGGGAATTACCCTTATTCATAAAGAAAAGTATATGGAAGAAATTCTTATTCCTATCGATGAAAACGGAAGAATGCTGGTAAACTACGCGGGAAAGCCTTCATCAACTGCTTTAGGTGCACATCAAACATTTCAAATAAGACCATATAACAGATTTACCAGGGACCCCGGATCGGATCCTGAAAACTGGTCCAGAAACGATAGAAATGCAAATAAAATTTTTATTGTCGGTATGTTTGCAACGGGCCTTGGAGACGAAAAACCAACCCCATACGGAATTATGTACGGACCCGAGGTAAATGCAAATGCTATCAATACAATTATCATGGATGATTTTCTGATTAATGCTTCCTGGCAGGTGAATATTCTTATTCTTTTTGTTATTATCCTGTTTGTCAGTTTTCTTGCATCAAGACTGCCTACACTGATATCCCTGCTTATTTCACTCTCTTTTCTTTTTATCTATTTCATTTCCTGCCTTATTATTTTTGATGTAGGAAACTATATAATCACCATCTCTGCCCCTGTTATTGCCGGGATTCTCACCTATATTTCAATTGTTACCTACAGGGTGATGACCGAGGAAAAGGATAAGAAAAGAATAAAAAGCATGTTCGGGAAATATGTAAGTCCCACCGTTGTTGATAACCTTCTTGAGCATCCCCCGGAACTCGGTGGTGTTGATAAGGAACTTACCGTTCTTTTTTCCGATATCAGGGGATTCACCACACTTTCTGAACGAATGTCACCCCAGGCCCTGGTAAATCATCTGAACACCTACCTTACTGTAATGACAGATATTCTTCTGGAATACCGGGGAACCCTGGATAAATATGTAGGGGATGAAATCATGTGTTTCTGGGGTGCACCTCTTCCTGAGCCGGATCATGCGCTTTTAGCCTGTAAGTGTGCATTAAAGCAGATGGAAGGATTGAGAAAATTGAATGAAAGCTGGTCCGAAGAAAAAAGATTCGATATAGGGATCGGGATTAACTCCGGGATCATGACAGTCGGGAATATGGGTTCCCAGGGAAGAATGAATTATACCCTGATGGGGGATAATGTAAACCTCGGGGCAAGACTGGAAGGGACGAATAAACAATATTTAACGAATATTATTTTAAGTGAATATACCTATGGTCTTGTAAAAGATCAGGTCATTGTAAGAGAACTGGATAATATCAGGGTAAAGGGAAAGAATAAACCGGTCCTTATCTATGAGCTTGTTGATATGGTTGATACCTACGAACTCTCTCCGGAGGATAAGAAAGCAAAAAAATGAAGTGGATTTCGTTTATTTTTTGTTTGTTTATTCTCATCGTAATATCGTGCGGAATAGATGAGATTCCCGTTCTCTCCAGACCTCAATTTAAAACGAACAACGAGATAGATGATTATTTTGAGTTCAAAGCAACGGAAGACAATGATGAAGATGAATTCAGGGGTTTTGAAGTATACTACAAATTCTTTTCTGCAGATGCCGAGGGTGAAAGTGCGGCAAATTATCAATCCAACTATACTTCTGTTAGTGAAGTGGAAGCAGCCGGTTTCAGGCGTATTACGTATTATATTGATAGTGATGATTGCGATAAGCCGACACGTATACTCAAACCGCTTATAAAAGTTCCTCTTGGCATGAGAGGGACTGCAACAACTCTTACTATTAATTTCGGAGAGGCAATAGGGAAGGGACCTACTTATTCAATTTCTTCGGATGAAGAGGATTATATTTCTATCTCTGCGTTACCGATTCGTCGCGGGATAGAGGATACCGAAAACCAGGGATATTATAAAGGTTTTGATACATACAAAAAAACAGATATTGATGTGTATGGTCTTGGCAGTATAGATCCGGCGAAAAAGGTCAATATTCTTGTATATGTTCTTAGCTACGGAATATATAATTTATCAGAGCAGATTTACAGTGATGCCCTCTGTCTTGGATATATCGAATTACAGGATTTAAATTTAGAAGAATAGGTAAGATTATGTGGTTTTTATTGAATATCGGATTAACATATCTGGTTATAGGATTTGCATCGGCATTGATTATTTATTATCTTTTTAAACGGCAGGTACCGGGGAATTTTATTGGAGCCCTTATTGTCGGGCTTATCGGATCTTTCCTTGGCGGACTGTTGTATCATGCATTTCCTCATATTTTCAATTTCCTGACAGACATCAATGATGTGAATGTCTATGCAGCTTTTTTCTTTTCTTTTATTCTTATCTGGATATTTTCAAAATTAAGCTCGCATAAATAGGGGAGTTTATTTAAAAGCTTGTTTAAAGGGTATTTCTCAAAGTATTTATAAAAAATATTTATAATTCGAGGTACAAAATTTTTCATTCAAAGAACTTCCGATAATATATATTCTGTCTACTTCCATTTGTATTAAAATTTAAACAATAAAAAAGGGATCCCTTTACGGATCCCTTTCTCTTATCATAATAGTCAGACTATATTTCTTTTAATGAATCACCGCCACTTTTCTTTTTACCACCTCCGGATTTAGTACTCTTTGTTTTTGTTACCATATCTGTGTCCTGTGACGAGATCATACTTAAGTACTCAGATTCCTTTGATTCCTCGGCTTCAGCTCCTGCAAACGATTGTGCGATATCCTCGCGTACCGTAGATCTTCTTCTGGAGAATGATGCAAAAGCAGCATCCTGGAAACCCTTTGATACACCATGAAGGAACTCATTCAACACATTTGCCATACCATCGAGCGTGGCTTTTTTCTTCTTGATTGATGTAATGTCAACATCAAGAAGAAGACCGGGCTGTACATGATACGGATTTATTTTGTAGTCAAACAGCTGGAATTCGCTGTCAAGGAAGGTCAGTCTTTCTTCCATTACCCTCCTCTTTTTCGGGTATCCGAATCCATACATACTGGAAAGTTTATCTCTCATAAGAATGAGTCTCTTCTTCATTTTACTTTTCTCGAAAATATAGGTTCTGTTCATTCTCTCTACATCCGTATCCGAGGGTTTAATAAAAGTAACCTCGTCCCACATTTTATCGATATCTTCATAAAGAGGATCACCGGTTTTTGCTTTAATCCTGTTCCTTATTTTATTCTTTTTACCCTTTGCAAGATCACTGAAATCCACAACACCTTTAAAGAATTTGGAATCCTGGTATACGATCTCCAATACATCCCAGAGATGCTGGACTTCAATCTCAAAGGAAGTGATCTGCACATCATAAGCCCTTCTTTCTTCTATAAGCTGGGCATTATCATAATACTTCATTCTAATAACGAATCTCTCGTCCGGCAGTATTACTGCATTTGTATCTTCGTATTCCCGTAAAATAAGCTCCCTGGCATTTTTAAGGTTTTCTACATACTGGTACCCCATTTTTGAGGTATCAAGGATAGAGGTAATTGAATTGATTGCCGTGTTGAATCCCCTGTTCCTGATATTCTCAATATCGATGAGTTTCTTTAAATTTTCCCTGATGTTCAGTGAGTCAAACTCTTCCGGATCAATCTCTGCTCTTAACCCCTCTATTCTCTCCATAAGATGTTTTCCAAAAAACAAGTACCGCTTGGATTTCGGGTTATCCTTGTCGTCTCCGGTGTAATCTTCCACCATACTCATTTTCTTGAAAATGATTTCTGCATCAGAGAGTTCCTCTTTTCCTTCATCAACAAGTTTATCCTTGAGTTTCTCTATTTCCTTATCGATCATATTGAGTATGTGATTTGAAAGAAGGTCCTTGATAAGGTATTCGACAGTAACCTGGTAATGGAAAATAGGACTTATGAGTTCAGAATCAAGGATATTTACCGAAAGTTTCACATCAGTAACCGTCTTTGGTTTATTAATATTGTCCTGAAAAGCACATTTCACAATAGAATAAGCATTCTCACCCCTGATAAACGCACCAACATCCGTTTTTTGTCTTAGTATCGAGTTTGTGAGGTTTTCAAGATCATTCACACCCCTCTGGATGTGCCCCTGTAAATGCCCATACATATTGACAATAGATTTTTCAATTTCACCTGTATTAAACTTATCAATCCCGCCGATCTGATCCAGCAGGGCTGCAATCTCCTTTGGTGCATACCGGGCAAGTATTTTCATTTCCTCCTTATCAATGAAGTTCCTGACCTTTTTTACCATTTCATCTTCTGTCGTCACAACATATCTATTGAACATATTCTGATAATTCTGGTTGAAATAGTTATAAACCTTCTCCTTTAACCCTCCCATAACATCGACTCGTTCGAGAACTTCCTTTGGCAACTTGGAGGCAATATGGTTCATGACCTTATCCACTTCTTCGCTTAACATAAGGTCTACTTCAGCCTGCTGATCCCTGAATTCCTGGGCAAGAGAATTCCTGGATCCGACAGCACTTGGTTTCTCTGGATGAAATACATTAGGACTTTTTGGTAAATCAACTGCTCCCATATTTTACTCCTTCTAATATTAATCTTTGAGATTATCATATTGATTATCGAAAAAATGTCAAGCACAAAAAAGAAAATTTGATTTTTTATTCTTAAAAAAGATGCATTATAAAAACTCCCCGGTAAGGATATATACCCGGATTATACCTTAACTATAGGGTACTAATGGGTTGTGAACCCCTTAAGTGGTATGTTATACTCCGGGTTATGTATCCTTATTTTATCACATCAACAAAACCTCCTGTATTCCCGGATAATCTTGTACCGGACGATACAGGTCTTGTTGCCCTGGGAGGAAACCTGGCTGTATCGACATTAATCGAAGCATATTCAAAAGGGATATTTCCCTGGTCCGGGGAAGATCCTATCCCGTGGTATTCTCCTGATCCCCGCCTGGTCCTTTTTCCCCAGGATCTCCATGTTTCAAAACGAATGAGACGAATTATCAGAAGTAACAAGTTTCAGGTAAAATTCGATAATGATTTCACGGGAATTATGACAAAATGTGCAATAACAAATCGAAAAGACCAGGAAGGAACCTGGATAAATTCAAGACTTATCAATGCGTATACCAAATTATTTCATTTCTGTATTGCACATTGTGTTGGTGTATACGTTGAAAATAAAATTTGCGGGGGACTGTATGGGCTTTCTCTTGGAAAGTGTTTTTTTGGAGAATCCATGTTTTCTGAAATTCCTAATTCCTCGAAAATAGCTCTTTATTTTTTAGCACAGTTTTGCTTAAAGAATGACATTCTATTTATTGACTGCCAGCAGGTAACTCCTCATATGCTTCGTCTTGGTGCCATCCCCCTCACAAGGAATTTCTTTCTTACATTATTAAAAGATTGCAAAGCGCATCAGGTGAATACATTAAGATGGCAATACCCGTAACATTGACAAAATATGGAAGTTTTTTGCTTGACTGATCCACGGGGAATAAATATATTTTTTACATTGTTAGTAAGCTAATTATTACAATAATAATAACAAATAATATAAGGAATAATGGATGGATGATCGGAATGCTGATGTTGAACAAACACTTGTGCTCATTAAACCGGATGGACTGAAAAGATCACTTACGGGGAATATTATTGCCCTTCTTTCTCATCCTGATAATATGATCGTTGCAGTGAAGCTTGTAAAAGTCACCAGAGAACTTGCCGAAAAGCACTATTCGCATCTAAAACACAAGCCTTTTTATGAAGATCTTATCCGGTTTTTACTCGGTGAATGGCATACGAACAGGGTAATGGCCCTGGTCTACGAGGGTCCGAATATTATCCAGCGCATACGGGAGATAAGCGGGGCAACAAATCCCGAAGAGGCAAAACCGGATTCAATCCGGGGAAAATACGGAAGAATTCATTCAAAGACAGGGGTTTATGAAAATGTAATTCATTGTTCTGCAAATGATATAGATGCAGAAAAAGAAATTAAACTCTGGTTTGAACCGTATGAAATAGTAAATATACGATTTCCTGTTCAATATGTGGTTGAGGAACGAACTGTCATGCGGTGGAAAACTTAAAGTAGATTATCATAATGTATGAAAATTTATACTGTTTATGAGGTATTTGATACTATCAGATATTCATGCAAATCTTGAGTCTCTCTCTTTACTTGCAGAAAAATATATTTCACACCTGAACATCGATAAAATTATCTGTCTTGGTGATATTGTAGGATATAATGCTGATCCGGCAGCATGTATTTCACTGGTCATTCACAATCTGAAAGCCATTACCATCCGGGGAAACCACGACCGGGCAGTTGCATATAATAATTTTGATTTTTTTTCCGATCATGCAAGAATGGCCGGGATATGGACACGGAACAACCTCTCTCCGGAACACATTGATGATCTGGCCTTCCTGGATACAGGCCCGGAAATTATAGATACCCTTTTTGCCATCTGTCATGGTGCCCCGACCGACGAAGATAAATACATTTTATCGCCTTATCAATCAACCTCTGAATTCTCCTGGTTACAGCGAAACGGTATCAACGTCTGTTTTTTCGGACATACTCACATGGCTTTGTCTTATGTATGTAACAAGTATGCAGATATGAATAATCCGGCTCATATAAAGACAGTAAGAGACAACAGGATAAGAATTGAGGCGGACAAATACTATTTGATAAATCCGGGCTCTCTTGGACAGCCCAGGGATGGAAATCCGGACGCCTGCTTCGCCCTGTTTGACACAAAAACAATGGTTGTGGAAATAATCCGCTTTCCATACCTCCTCGAAAATACACAGAAAAAAATAATCGAAAAGAAAATTCCCCATGGAAGCTATCTTGCTTCAAGACTTGCCGGAGGATATTGAATAAGGATATTGAATAAGGATATTGAATAAGGATATTGAATAAGGATATTGAATAAGGATATTGAATAAGGATATTGAATAAGGAGTTCCCTCCCCTCCCCTTCTTCTTTCAACAAAGAATATTCAGGATAATCCCTGCAATATCAGTAAGATCTTCTGCT
The DNA here is from genome assembly GCA_016935735.1 of Spirochaetales bacterium. GTDB lineage: Bacteria > Spirochaetota > Spirochaetia > SZUA-6 > JAFGRV01 > JAFGRV01. The sequence continues at coordinate 70,491 of JAFGQK010000175.1, forward strand.
TTATCAAAAGAATATGCACAGGGTCCGGCAGCAAGAAGAATTGCCGGGTTTAAGGTATGGGTGCCGATGCTTAAGTCTTCGACATTTCCATGGTCACTGCAAATGACAAGGTTCATTGTCTTTTGTTTATACTGGTAAATACCTGAAATGAACCGGTCAAAAAGAGTAAGAAATTCTTTAGCAGGTTCCATGGATCTTTTATGTCCGATCATATCGGTTGCAAATGTTTCAAATAAAACCAGGTTGTTGCATTCAGCAATTCCCACCAGGTTTTTACCTGCCTGTTCCGGTTCAATGACAGGAACAGAAAGTCCCCTCTCTTCTTTTAATCTCCTGTTTGTAATATCCCAGTATACCGCTTCCCCGTTTTGCAACTCATCCACCATCCGGAAAGGAATACCGGCAGCAAGAACCGAGATGGTTGTTGCAGAATGCCGGTATCTCCCTTTTTTGACAAGTTCAAAATAAAGGGGGGTATATGCATTTGCAAAAGTAGCAGAAAAACCGGATTCTATGGCTTTTTTTAAAAGACTGTACTTTTCCAGCAACTCAATAAGGGGTTCATTAGGATATGCAGGATAATGATACCCGAGATACTTTGCTGCATTAATCCCGGTGAACAGTGCGGTTTGACCTGTTGCACTCTGTGGAAATCCTTTTACACCAAGACATGCATCTATGCCTTTAAATACCATTTCTTTCGTGCTTTTACAATAGTCCCTGGTTAATGGACCCCCGACAAGGTCCTGCAAGAATTCAAGGTGAACACTGGCAAAGGGATTATCCTTGTGAGCTTTGTCAACACCGACCCCATCTATGAAAATAAAGATAACATTTTGTCCGGACATATTATTCTTAAACCACCTTGTTAAAACTACAATTGGGATTCAACATGTTGAGCATCTACTGATTTTTCAGATTTAAAGCCCGCTTGAATTTACTTATCGGGGATGGTGCATAATCCCAGTGATGTTTCTGAAATAATTCTCGAAGTTCTCTCTCCAGTATATCCCTTTGACCGGGATTTATCTCGACTTCCAGTTCATAAAACAATTGCCCTGCTATTTCTGTTTTGTCCAGTTCGAATTTCCACTCTTTCCAGAAAAAACTGGTACGCAGATTATCAAAGCAGAGAAAGGACACAACATGTTGATCTCCGAATCTATTTATTAGTTCCATGCAGGGAGGAAGTGTTACTGAACAAAGATCAAATCCATTTAAAAGAGATTCTGCCTGTCCGACAGGGATGAATGATTCGAATTCAGGTCTTATATGAAGTGCATTATCAATCTCACCAGGTCCTTTTACCGTCATATATCCCTTTTGAGTGTACCTTTTAAAACTACAATCGTGCTTCAACTGTGTTGAAAAATCTTCAATACGTATTCTCAATATCCATTTATGAAGCAGCAGGATATGAGTGGAAGAATCAAAAAAATAATTTTTTTGAAATACTTTTTTAGATACATCTATAGAGATATCTTTCAGCTCGTTATATACTGATCCGGTAAGCTGAAGTTTAATTTCTACTTCCATACCTGCTATGTTGCATTTTTTTTTCATTCCACTATTATCTTGCAATACCGTTTCTTTCCGGCACGGAGTAAAAGCACATTATCCGAGAGTACATCATCCTGAATAACAGTATCTATATCATCGTATCTTTTCCCGTTTATATAAGCACCACCCTGTGTAATAAGACGTCGTGCATCACCCATACTTGAACAGAGACCGGCGAGTTTAAAAAGAGAGACGATATTATTATGAGATAAGAATTCCTCATGTGTTATTGTCATAGTGACTGCATCAGCATCCATGGATGTGCCATCTTTTTCAAACAGAACATCCGATGATTTTTTCGCATCAATGGCTGCTTCTTCTCCATGTACTGTTTTTGTAAATTCATATGCAAGGATCTTCTTCGCTTCATTTATCTCTTTATCTTTTAATGAAGCGAGTTTCCTGATTTCATCTACCGGAAGAAAAGTAAAAAGTAAAAGGAATTTTTCCACATCTACATCTGCTATATTAATCCAATACTGGTAAAAATCATAGGGACTTATAAGCTGCGGATTAAGAAAAAGCGAGCCCTTTTCTGTCTTTCCCATTTTTTTCCCATCCGAACGGGTAATGAGAGGAAAGGTAAGTGCATATGCCTGCTTTCCCTCTATTCTTCTTATCAGATCGATCCCGGAGACAATATTACCCCACTGATCATCCCCGCCTATCTGGAGGGAGCACCCGTATTTTTGAAAAAGAATAAGAAAATCATACGATTGAAGAAGCTGGTAATTAAATTCGATGAATGAAAGCCCTGTTTCCATCCTGAGTTTAACTGATTCATAGGAAAGCATTTTATTAACAGAAAAATGTTTTCCGATATCACGGAGGAATTCAATATAATTCAAATCTGCAAGCCATTCTGCATTATCGACCAATATGGCTTTATCTTTCGAAAAATCGATAAATCGTGAAATTTGTTTTTTAATGCTTTCTGCATTCTGTTTGATTTCTTCGACAGAAAGCATCCTTCTCATTTCAGTCTTTCCTGATGGATCCCCAATCCTGGCTGTTCCGCCACCCACAAGGGCAACCGGTTTATGCCCTGCCCGCTGAAGATGAGCCATGGCAAAAAGGGGTACAACGTGGCCGACATGAAGGCTGTTCCCCGTGGGGTCAAAACCTGCATAAAAGGTAAGGGATTCACTGCCAAGCATTTTCTTTACTTCATCTTCATCTGAGCATTGTTGAATAAAACCACGTTCTTTTAATATATCAAAACCACCAGCCATCATTCTTTCCTCCTGTATTCTTTTATTTCCTGTCTAATCCTGGATACAAGATCATCCACTTTCACCCTTACCTGTTCCATGGAATCCCTGAACCGTAATGTCACGGTATTGTCATCCTTTGTCTGGTAATCAATGGTAATACAGAACGGTGTTCCTATTTCATCCTGGCGCCGGTAACGCCTTCCGATTGCCCCACCCTGGTCATAGAATACAGCAAACTCGGCACGTAATGATTCTTCGATTTCTTTTGCATATTCTGCAAGTCCGTCTTTTTTTACAAGGGGAAAAACCCCGATTGTTATCGGTGCAATAAGGGGATGAAAACGAAGAACGGTCCTGTTTTCTCCTTCGACCTCTTCTTCACCATAAGCATCGCTCAAGACAACAAGGACAGACCGTGTCAATCCTGCTGATGTTTCTATTATATAGGGAATATACCTTTCTTTTGTTACATCATCAAGATATTTCAAATCTTTTCCTGAATATTCCATATGCCTTCGAAGATCATAGTCTGTCCGGTTATGAATCCCTTCGATTTCTTTCCAGCCAAACGGGAACTCATATTCAATATCAAAGGCTTTCTTTGCATAATGCGCGAGTTCTCCGGGTCCGTGTTCCTTAAAACGGAGTTTATTTTCCCTGATCCCGAGGGCCAAATAATACTTGAGTCTTTTCTCTTTCCAGTGTTCAAACCATTTATCATCTTCTTGTGGGTGGATAAAGTACTGCATCTCCATCTGCTCAAATTCACATGTTCTGAAAATAAAGTTTTTTGTGGTGATCTCATTCCTGAATGCTTTTCCCACCTGTGCGATCCCAAAGGGGATTTTCTGCCTGCTTGTCTGCATGACATTTTTATAATTCACATAAATCCCCTGTGCAGTTTCCGGGCGGAGATATACAACAGATCCCGCATCTTCCACAGGGCCGAGGTGTGTTTTAAACATCAGGTTGAAATTTCGCGGATCTGTCAATTCTCCGCCGCATTCAGGGCATGTATGTTCTTTCATATTCTTCTCGTCGATCATATCTGCCCTGAACCTTAGTTTACATTCTTTACAATCCACAAGCGGGTCAGTAAAGTTTTCCACATGACCGGATGCTTCCCACACCCGGGGGTGCATCATGATTGCAGCATCAATACCGACAATATTGTCATGAAGCTGTGTCATTGTTTTCCACCAGTAGGAATGAATACGGTTTTTCAGTTCAATCCCGAGGGGACCGTAATCCCATGCAGAAGCAAGTCCGCCGTAAATTTCACTTGATTGAAAGATAAATCCCCTTCTTTTACAGAGGGAAATGAGTTTGTCCATAGATACAACAGAATCCATTTATTACTCCTTTTATTCCTGTGATAAAAATGATAGTGCCTGCTTTACCCGTTCTTTTGTTTTCTCCACACCCAGCAGACGGATTGACTCAAAAAGCGGGGGAGATACCCGTGACCCTGTTAATGCAATACGGAGGGGCAACAGGAAATCTCCCAGCTTTACCTGTAACTCCAGGGCCTTGTTACGAAAGCTTTCCTCGTTTTCCGTATCGGTACGAGAGTCAAAATCAGATAACAGGGCAGCACACGCTTCCAGTACCTGCAGGGTTTTTTCCCGGTCCAGCCGTTTGGGGATGAACTCGTTCTTATCCTTGAGTACCGGATCGTGAAAAAGGAATCCTGCCAGTTCCGTTACATCGGAAAGGACATGAAGACGTTCATGGATAAGCGGGATCATTCCCTTTATTATTTTTTCCTCTTCTTCTGTAGCCGGTTCATGAATAAATCCAGCCTTTTTAAGGTATGGCTTAACCAGGGATATGATCTCCTTCCCGGATTTTTTTCTGATATACTGGCCATTAAACCATTCAAGCTTTTTAAAATCAAATACAGCAGGGGCTTTGTTCAATTTTTCCAGGCTAAAGAGTTGTTCCAGGTCTTCTTTACTAAAGAATACACGGGAATCATCATATGACCAGCCCAGGAGAGAAACATAGTTCATAATAGCCTCTGGCAGATATCCTTTTTCCCGGAACTCGGTAATACTTGTCGAACCATGCCGTTTGGCGAGTTTATGGCCATCATTTCCCAGCACCAGGGGGAGGTGGTAGAATTTCGGCAACTTCCACCCGAAAGCCTGGAACATAAGTATATGAAGTGGTGCAGAGGAAAGCCATTCCTGGGCTCTTAAGATATGGGTAATTTCCATGAGATGATCATCCACAACATGGGCAAGATGATAGGTGGGGAATCCATCCGATTTCAATAATACCGGATCGGGATTTATATCCTTGTTCATTGTTTTTATATCACCTAAAAGTTCATCATGGAAAAGAACCTCCCCTTCCAGTGGTATTTTTAACCGGATTACTTTTGCAGTCCCTTTTTCTTCAAGGCTTTTCCGTTCAGTTTCAGTAAGATCCCTGCAATGTCTATCATACCCTGTTTCCCCTTTTTTTCTCTTCTGCTGTTCATTTCTCAACGAATCCAGCCGTTCCGGTGTGCAGTAACAGTAATAAGCAGCGCCTTTTTCTATGAGTTCCAATGCATAGTTCTGATACAGGTCTTTTCGCATTGATTGTAAATAAGGGCCAAAGGGACCTCCTTTATCCGGTCCTTCGTCCCATGTAATCCCGAGCCAGTGAAAAGAATCATAGATATCCTGTAGAGCATCTTTATGAAATCGCTCCCTGTCCGTATCTTCTATGCGTAAAATAAAGGTGCCGTTATTTGCCCGGGCAAAAAAATAATCGAACAATGCTGTTCTTATACCACCAATATGTTGTTTTCCCGTGGGAGAAGGCGCATATCGTACACGTATACTCATGATAAACATCCTTTAGTTATAAAGTGTGTTCTGATTATATAGATCAGGTTGATAAGGGTCAAGAGTCCAGCCGGTGACGTTTCTATTTATGATGGGTGTATTGAATCAAATTTATTTTTATGTTATAGTACCAATATATTTCATATCCGGGAGAAAAAATATGAAGATACAGATTGATAAAGAGGGAAAGATTGCAATACCCAGGGTAATCCGGGATAATCTGGATTTACATCCTGGAGATTCTTTTTTTATTGAACCTACCGATGAAGGCATTCTTCTTACCCCTCTTCAAGAGGATAAAAAGGTGAATAGTGAAAGTGTAATCGTGTTTTCTGGACTGGAGGAAGGAACGACCAGGTATTTTACCCTGAAATAGACTGATATTTGTTTTTTTTCTCCGGGGTTTTATAATTCTCTCAATCGTTACATAAAATTTTTTATGTAACGATTGAGAGAAAAAGTACTGATTTATCATGTCTTTAAAAAGATTTTTTTATTATTGAAATCTCATCCGTCTGCTGAGCAGAATAAAATCCCTTAATTCATTCTTATTTTCTACCTTAAGCCAACTCTTTATAAAATCCTTTTGCTGAACTAATGTAGCAATGGAAGCCAGGGTTTTTAAATGTAACACTCGTTTTTCCCCTGTCCCACCAAATAAAAACACTGCTTTTATATTATTTTCCTGTTCTGTAAATTTGATTCCTTCTTTACACCGTACGATGATTAAAAACATTGTATTTTCTCCATCAACAACGATGTGCGGAATTGCAAGAAAATCAGAGATTGCAGTATTGGATTCTTCCTGCCGCTGGATAAAACGGTTTATAATGTCTTCCCTGGTCAGATTAATTTCTTTTGATATAACCCGTGCAACGATCGAAAAAAGTTCCCGGAAATCCATGGGGCCTTCCAGATCCAGTATTTTTGCTTTTCTTACCAGGTTATCAAAACTGTCCTGTTCGATTTGATCCCTTGTAATAATTATCTCTCTTAATTCATGCTCCAATAAATTTTCAGATAATCGTTTGTCCGTGATTCTTTTTAATAAATAGAGGAGTGCATATTCCCCTTTATTCTTTTTTCTTCCATAAAAAAAATAAAAACAAAAACAGACAATCAGGAAACCCAGGCTGATTTCCACCGCTTCTGCCCCTAATTCAAAGATAAAAAAAGTAAATAATATAATACTGAAGATCTGGAGCCAGGGGTAGAGAGGGGCTTTAAAACTGGGTTTATAATTGGATATTTTGCTTTCCCTTAAAATAATGACAGAAATATTGGTCAATACATACGACGTTAAAATGACAGTTGATGCGGTTTTTACCAGTATTTCCAGGGGGAGTAATAATGAAAGAAAAATTAAAATACCGGTAATGATGACAGCGATAACAGGGGAGTTCGATCTTTTATTTACACGGCTGATCACTTCAGGAAGCAGGTTATCCCTGCTTAATGCCAGCGGATAACGTGAAGCTGACATAATCCCTGCATTCGCAGTCGTGATAAAAGCAAGTATCGATGCAATGGTAATAATAACATAACCCGGGAAACCCATGATAAGCTTTGCAGAATCCGACACCGGGGTGAGGGAATTTTTAAATAGTTGGGGTTCCATTATACCGGTCATTGCAAAAACAATTACTGTATATAATACGGTAACAACAATAATTGACATTATCATTCCCAGTGGTAAATTCCTTTTCGGATTTTTTACTTCTTCGGAAATACTGGCAACTTTTAATAATCCCCCGAAAGAGATAAAGATAAATCCTGCGGTAATAACTATTGTGTTTAAACCACCATTCAGGAATGGTGAAAAAAAGGAAAAATTCATTTTCGGTATACCAAAAGCCACATATATTATAATGAGTAATAATAACACGGATACCATTATTACCTGGAATATCGTTGCTTCCTTTATTCCCAGAATATTTAAGACGATAAAAACCAGACATAAAACCCCCGAAGTTATTATATGATTACATCCGGTTAATAAAAAAATGATTTCCGAAATACCGAATAGAGCAAATGCACTTTTTAATGATAATGCAAACCAGCCGAGAAATCCGGATATCGTGCCAATCATCGGCCCCAGGCTTCTATTGATAAAATAATAATCCCCGCCTGCCTTTGGCATGGCTGTGGATAATTCTATAACACTAAGAATGCCGATAAGGGCAAGAATTCCGGCCAGGAAATATGAAATAAAAACAGCAGGACCTGTTTTGGCATAAGCAAGTCCGGGTAAAATAAATATTCCTGAACTTATCATAGCCCCTGTGGCAATACTGAAAACGCCAGGGAAGGATATTTCTTTTTTTAATTTCATATATAGTTCCCTTTATATCCTTTTATATATACAACTTTCTTATTCATTGTGCAACAAATAATTCAAGATATATTTTTTCCTTCATAACTTTACTAAATATATATTAATAGATATAGTACTTTCATTAAAAAGGATACGATGAAAAAGATAGCCCTGCTTTATACCCTGTTTATTAATGTTTTCTCTCTTTTTTCCCAGGAAAATACACTCGGTCTTAAAGAAATTCTTGACCTTACCCTTAAGAATGATTCCAGGATAAAACTATTTACTGAATATGCACATGAACAATATTATGCATACAGAAGTGTAAAAGGAGGAAATCTTCCCCTGCTTCAATCTTCCATCGGGTATTCACCCTCTGCATGGTTTGTTTCTTCTGCAAATACTGGTAATTATGCTTATGAATATGTAAATCATACGATACCTCAATCCCTTTCTGTTTCACAAATACTTCCTACAGGCGGGACACTTCATATTACTGCTTCCAATACAACAGACTTTATCTCGGCAACCGAATTTAATTCTGATATAACGCCGGGAACAATGACGAGAATAACTTCTTATGAGATACGCCAGAATCCGAGTCTTTCCATATCATATACACAACCTGTTTTCATTAATGGAAAAATAATTGATACAGAAGTCTTGCCGGCAACAATAAGACAGTCTGAATTATCTTATCTTAAATCACTGCTCCGGCTTCAGGATACGAAAAATTCATCCATCCTTCATGCCCTTACCCTGTTTTACCATATCCTGGAATTGAAAATGTCCCTTTCCCTTCAACAGGGCTGGCTTGAATGGGAACTTAAAAAGCTTGAACATCTAAAACGGAGTCTTGAACTGAATCTTGTTACTGATACAGAAGTATGGGAAATGAGAATTGATATTGGCGATAGAGAGGAAATCATTCTTAATATCGAACATTCCTGTGAGCAGGCAGAAAAATCCCTTGCTTATATATTTGGGCTTGAGAACATTGTACAGATCGAATACAGCGAAAAAGTGCCATCACTCGCTTTTACCTTATTAAAAGAAGATTTATTAAAAAAGGCACTTGCCCTTAATCCGGTAATCCTTGAATATATTTATACCTGTGAATCTACTCAAATTTCATCGATGCTTTTTGAAAGTGATTATCTTAATAATCCTCCTCATCTTTCACTCTCATTCTCACTCACACCACATTACCCGGATTCCAGGGGTAATGCAGATGATTTTATTTCCTCTTTTACAGATTTATTATCTGATGGAGCGGGAACAAATTGGAATTTATCTTTCATTCTTACCCTTCCCCTTTATGATGGAGAAAAGAAAAAATATGGAAGAAATGCAGTAAAAGCGGCAGAGCGGGCTACAGAGGAACAACTTGCATACCAGATAAAAAATACGAAAATACTTTGTGAGACAACTTTATTGAACAGTATTCAACTACAACAGAAAATCGAGCTTACCCGTGATCACGTGGAATTGAACAGGAAGAAAGTAGGGATTGAAAAAACAAGATTGGAACATAAAAAAGCTACAGATATTGATGTTGAAGAAGCAGAACTCTGGCTTATGGAACAGGAGAATAAACTCTGGAGATTACAGGTAGACTACTTTCTTGAAGTATGTAAGCTTTATACTTTTACCGGGGTTTCCCTGGATGAAAAGCTGGATGACCTCATCATCAGATAATCTCCCTGTACTTTATTAACCCCCACATCACCCTGTTTACATTTACCGGGATACCATGCTTCTCCCCAAGCCGGATTACCTCCCCGTTCAAAGCATCGATTTCTGTTTTTTTTCCAGCCCGTAAATCCTGTAAAGTAGATGATTCATGTTCGTACGTACGGGGAACAAGCCGGGAATAGAAAACCTCTATAAAATCTTCCGGGGATTCCCAGTGAGTGGAATAACCGCTTGCGATCATAACTGCAAAAGTTTCATGTATGATTTTATTCATAATTTCCCTGGTGTAGAGATTTTCCGAGAGTCTACCATATGGAATACCCAGTATTGCCCCCAGGGGATTCAGGGGACAATTGTAAAGCATCTTTGCCCAGAGGTCTTTTCCTATGGCAGAGGACAAACTGCAGGGTAAATCCCCATTACTTATTGCAGTACATAATTGTTTCATTTTCCCGGAAGAGAATGGATAAAAAAGGCTGCCCATATGAACATCATCTGCATGAACAGTAATGGTAACCTGATTCAGGTTCGGTCGAGTGAATCCTGTTATAACTCTGGCATTGTAAATCTGGGTTTCGGGAAAATACCGGCAAAACTTTTCCGTATTCCCCCATCCATTCTGAAAAAGAATAATCGGTGTGTTGTAACCCAGTAATTCTTTATGTTTAGAGATGTCCATTGCCACAGAGAGAGAATCAAAGGATTTCACACAAACACAAATATAATCATATGATTTGTTCTTATTAATAAAAGTTAAATTCGTAAAAGCACCGAATTTTTCCGGGGGGATTGTTACCTGCCCAAAAATACCGTCTCTTATAAGTCCTTTTAAAGCAAGCTGTTTTACTGTTTTTTCCCTTGCAATAATGTCAACAGAAACATTGCTTTTCAAAAGACAGCTTGCAATACCAAGACCTACTGCCCCACCCCCGTAAATAAGAACATTCATCTTTGTTCTCCTTACTAATAAATTGTATACCAATTTTATATCGATACTTTGTCTTGTTCAATCCCCGGATTGCAAACATGGTATTTCATTTACAACCGGATTTCAACACAATTGAGGCACGATAGTACTTTATAAGGTACTCCGGAAGCACTGGGGGGGAATTCGAAAACAGGTAAAACTACTTGACATAAAAAATAGAACCACTGAATACACGGAAAACACTGAATGAAGAAGAAGAGCTATAATATTACTCGTTCAATCTGTAAAT
>JAFGQK010000176.1 GCA_016935735.1 Spirochaetales bacterium
CCCGTGGACGGTTCCGCCCATGTAAAAGGCAGAAGCCGCATCGCCCTGGTAATTACGTAAAGAAAAAAACCCGCCTTTTTTAATTCTGTTGATTGTTTATATTATCTAATTCGGGAAGTGGGAAGTTTTGGCTACCTTTTTATATAATAAAGAATAAAGAGGGTAGTTACATTTATTCATTTTAAAGCTCTCCTAAAAACTTTCCTTAGTTTTCTCTTTTATAACTTCTAATAGATCAGATAAATCAAAACTTAAAAATTTCACAGATTTATACGTCCGCATCGGAATTTGAGAAAAATTATAATTGTAATTTTATAAGAGATAAGTAGGATTCAATACCATTAAGATAATCATTAATTCTTTCTTCTGATAGATATGTTAATAATTCAGGATTTTTTAACATCTGTTTATAATTATCTTTAGAAATATTATTATACGTGTTCCAGAATACATGATAGTTAATTTTTTGTTTAAATACCTTCATCCCTTTATATGCTGATAGTATAAACAGTTTAAGATCCGGCAAAGACAAGATGAATGCCTTTAATACAGGTGTCTTTATTTCACCCCGAAAATCGGTAATTAATTTATAATAATTAGTATACATACCGGAAAACAATATATAGACATAATCATAATCACCTTGCTTATTAAATTCAGTAAAAATTTTAAAACATAAATTTAAATTTTCTTTACCGGTAGAAAAATACTTAGTTAACTTCATAAGCAAACCAGAAATGTAGTAATGTGATTTACCTATGAATTTTATTGACCGCTTTTTGTGTAATTTGCCATTTTCAATAAGAATTTCATACAATGTCTTTAAATATTCTGTCCCGGTAAGTTTCTCAAGTTTATTAAATTCTAAATCCATTAAATTTTCCGTATTTTCCGTATCCAAAAAATAGTTACTGTATTCAGAGTCTAATTTTTCTCTGTAATTCATGATATCACAACAATTCATAGATAATGCTAAGGTTATAATTATAAAAACGAGTAATTTAAATTTATTATCCATAGTTTTTCCTCTCATTTATAATATATAGAATCAAACTCATTTTCATCTCTTTTTATTTATTCATAATCGAGTTTTTTGATATCAATATTTTCAATATCAACACCTATGAGTTTTAGATATTGCAGGTAGTCATTTCTTGCTGTTTCAAGCTGGTAATTTATATCGGCAAAATATTTTTCCTTTTCACCACTCATTATCCCTACAGCTGTAAACTGTACCCATTCTCCATAAGCCCATCTGAATTTTCCTAATGCCATATTCCAGGATGTATCATTAAATAAATGATCAAATGCATCTTCACATATTCCCCATCCAATTTCACGTAATCCAATAGCGAATAAATCCGGAACAACTCCCATAATATCTAATGTAGAGGAATATGCTGTAGAAATAGGCGTATGAATATCACTTAATATTATACTATACATACGGTTAACCCATTTTTCCCTTAAAGAATCATTACTATCATAATCAGTATTCCCCATAGCATAATAATCACCCGATTTGCCGTCATCATAATACCGTGTATAATAATACATATGTTTCTGTAATAGTATATTAAATTCTGTTTCCCAGGCATAATACATCTGTTCACCCGCTATCGCCCCCGGGTCATAAATTGTTCCACTTCCCCCGCTTGTGTAGTAAACATCAACACTTCCGTTTGAACTCCAGGAAATGCCATTCACTGCCTGTAATGGCCAGAGGAAACTGCCTGTCCAGACATCCCCGCTCCAGGTTGCGGGATTCCAGCTCCCGGAACTTGATACACCTGACAGATATGCTCCTGTTAAATAAAGAGCACTGTAAATTAAAAAATTTACTACAGGATTATTACCGCTCGGATCAATGTACATGACCGGGTTATTATAACAATATGCATACCTGTTTAATCCTGCCAGGACCGGGTCCGGGGAAAGGAACCGCCCCAGCACAGGATCATAATACCGCGCCCCATAGTAGTAAAGTCCGGTTCCCTGTTCGAATTCCTGACCCGTAAACTGGTAAGATAGTTCATTTACACCTCCGGAATAGACGGTTTTTCCGTAAGGATCATAGGCAATTGCCTGCACTGTCTCTCCGGTTCTATCAGTAAGCTTTACAGAAGAGCCAAGGTGGTCTGAATGAATGTAAAGGAGTTTATTGTCTGTACCGGTGATTATTCTCTGTGCAATCCGCCGGCTGTTTGCAAAGTAGTGGAATATTTTTTTTGTATTCCCGCTTTCTATCACTTCTTCATAATTTTTAAAGAAATAATAGGTTTCACTGCCATTTTCCGTCTTTTTCATTCGCTGTCCTGCTGCATCGTATTCGAATGAAGTAATGTTACCGCTGTCATTTATCATACTTACCCTGTTCTCTGTATCATATGTAATAGAACGATCCAGCAAAGGTACACCTGTAAATGAAAAACTTAAAGTTCCACATTCATCCAGTTGCTCGCGGCCGGGTAAGAGTGGAACTTCATAGAGCCAGTTCACAGTGCTTTCTATTTCCCTGACCCACTTTACTTCACTTAGTGCTGCTCCATTATCATAAAAAGCACAATCAACCATTAATTCGACAGCCGGATCAACCACGGATTCACTTCTGTATATCTCTACTCCATCACGTTTGTAGACGATATTATTTCCTACCCTTACTACTTGAAACGTAGTTAATTGATTATAATATTGTAATTCCCCTAAGTCAGCAGGAGTGACATTCACCCCGTTTTCAAAAATAGAAAAATGCTTTGTGTGCCCTAATACAATACCGTAATCAACAGTGTAGGGACTTGTATCGGCATGCTCATCAGATAATCCGCATATGAGCCTTTTATCATTTTGTGCAGGCGTAAATTCCACACCGCCGCTGCCTGTAAACGTCTTAAGTGAAGCGGCCCCTGCATCCCATGCAAGGGTATCCACATCCTTGGCAATCACATTGCTCATAAAATCTACATTCAATGTATCTATAAAGCTGACTGTATCAATATCTACCCACTTTACTTCACTGAGTGCTGCTCCATTATCATAAAAAGCACAATCAACCATTAACTCGACATCCGGATCAACTGCAGATTCACTTCTGTATATCTCTACTTCATCACGTTTGTAGACTATAGTATTTCCCTGCCTTAGTATTTGAAATGTAACTAAGTGATTATAATATTGTAATTCCCCTATATCAGCAGGAGTGACATCTATCCCGTTTTCAACAATAGAAAAATGCATATTGTCATTTAATATAATACCATAATCAATAGTATTGTAACCTGTATCGGTATTCTCATCAGATAATCCGCATATGAGTCTTTTATCATTTTGTGCAGGCGTAAATTCCACACCGCCGCTGCCTGTAAACGTCTTAAGTGAAGCTGCCCCTGCATCCCAGGCAAGGGTATCCACATTCTTGGCAATTACATTGCTCATAAACTCTACATTCGCTGTATCTATAAAACTGACTGTATCAATATCTACCCGCTTTACTTCACTGAGTGCTGCTCCATTGTCATAAAAAGCACAATCAACCATTAACTCGACATCCGGATCAACTGCAGATTCACTTCTGTATATCTCTACTCCATCACGTTTGTAGACGATACTATTTCCTACCCTTACTATTTGAAACGTAGTTAATTGATTATAATATTGTAATTCCCCTAAGTCAACAGGAGTGACATTTACCCCGTTTTCATAAATAGAAAAATGCTTTGTGTGCCCTAAGTTAATCCCGTAATCAATAGTGTAGGGACTTGTATCGGTATCCTCATCAGATAATCCGCATATGAGCCTTTTATCATTTTGTGCAGGCGTAAACTCCACGCCGCCGCTGCCTGTAAACGTCTTACGGGAAGCTGCCCCTGCATCCCATGCAAGGGTATCCATAGTTTTGGTAATTGTACTGCCGGAAATATCCACATTCGTGGCATCAAAATATACATCCGGTTCTTCTGCTTGTTTGCGGATTCCATTAACCTCTACCCAATCGATATAAAGGTCTGTATTTTCTCCACCTGCCTGATTGCGGTTTACAAGCTTAACATCAATTGTACTATTCCCATCCCAGTAACCAAACCAGGTATACTCCTTGTATTCGGTGTTGGTTACCAGCCAGGACATCTTCTTTTCCCCATTAAACCAGAGTTGCATTTCTGGTGGTTCAATCTTAACCCCGGTGCCTTTGGCCATGATTATTATCCTGCTCTGACCGAGAGCCCGGGTCATATTCCCATTTGCATCGTAGGTATAAATGCTCCGTCCGTCGGAGACAACAGCATGGGGTTTATCTTCATGATACTGGTACTCATACCCGTCTTTTTCTATTATATTATTAATCCTGTCATATTCATAAATTTTTCTGCCATACATAGTTGATTCTGCTTCTACAAGGCGGTTAAAATCATCATAAATAAAAACCTCTGAAAACTCATCATTAAGCCAGTTGTTCTTCATTATGATGTTCCCGCTTTTATCATATTGATAATTCAAATCCATGGTGCTTCCATCGCTGGTACTGATGGATTCAAGCCGGTATGTCAGGTTTAGATTTGTGGCAGGATCATATTCATCTTCTTCATCATAGTAGTTATATGATATGATTATTCCGTTCCCATAGGTCATGGAGTCTATCTGGCCCGAAGCAGTATAGGTTAAATTCGTAATATAGGATTCATCACCAACTAAAGATGTAAGCATTCCGCCGCTTGAATAGGAAGAAATTACCTCTTCACCGCCGGGGAGTATCTCTTTTACCACCCTGTCCATGGAATCGTACTCCTTTTCCAGAAAACGCCGCTCCCCATCAATAATCCTGGCAACCTTGATAATCCTCCCCCGCATGTCATATGTATAATTTTCACCATCTATCCCGTTTTGCAAAACCACCCGGGTAAGTTTGCCCAGCCCTTCCCCGTGATCACCGCTAAAGGGAATGCCAATTGTTTCATCGATTCCGTCATAATAGTAATTGATGGAATTTTCACCAGGTAACATTTTTGTGGTAAGCCTGTTAAGTGCATCATAAGAATAGGTTATGACATTTCCCATCTCATCTGTTTTTTCTACAATATTCCCATTATCATCATATTGATAGCTGGTTTCACCCGTATCGCCATCCCATGTTAAAAGTGTATTACCCAGCCAATCCTTGATACTATAGATATAATTGTTTTCATAATCCATTGTGGATGTTGCATTAAAAGTTGTTTTTGTTTCTTCCCATGTATAATACTCATGGTTTGGGAATTCTCCGTTACAGTTAATAATAGATATTTTATTTTCCCATGGTTTAGCTGTGGTTATCTTAACATGGCCGGCCGCATCTATATGTATTGTTTTATTAAGTTTGCTGTATATTCTTGAAATAAGTGGTGTGCTGCTGGAATTCTGTTTTTCTCTGATGTGGCCTTCATCATCTTGAAACCATGCCAGGTCATACGTGCAGGCACCTTCCGGGGAGAGTGGTCTGTCAAATGAATTGTATGATGAATAGGAGGGCATCGAAGCGGCCTTAATCCGTTTTTTCCCCTGGATATATTGCCAGTTGTTTACTGCAAGCCAGCAGGGATTCCCGCTATCATCAATTGTTTCGGATTTTATCTGGATTGTCCGCCCCACACCGTCCATATAGGAATATATCTCTAAACTCTCTGCCGTATTCCGTACTTCACGCACAATCTTTTTAGTCCAGGAGAACTCTGTCCCATCCCCATCTGTGCTGTTGTCTGCTTCATGGTATTCATACTCTTCTGTGGGGTAGGTTTCACTGTCATACGGCAACACTTTCTTTATCAGCCGATGGAAGGTATCATATATCAATTCAGTAACTGAATTACCAGGATCGATAATTTTTTCCGGTAAACAGTATGTATTATATTCGATTTGTATAACAAGGTTTATCCCGTTTACCCCGGGGCTCATTTCTTTTGTTTTATAAATACGGAATATTGGATCATATTCATACGTTGTACTATTCCCCTCCGGATCAATAGTTTCTATTATGTTTCCGTACTCATCATAAACAATCTTTTTTGTAATGAAGTCAGTCTCTGAGCGAAAAAGCTGTATCTTTGTCGGGAGTCCCCGGCCATTAATGTCACCATATTCTTCACAATAGTCATAGAATATTCTTTTTTCATCGGACTTAACAAAAGTGTCGTCTTTATTATAACTGTACCCATATTTTCTCATTTGTAAAAACATCCAGTATTCTGTATTGTTTATATATTCAAAATACATTTCGTTTTTATCCAAAGTCCATTCATCGTTTGTATAATCACCGCTGGTAATTTTGATTTTGTTTCCGTATGAATCATAGGTTATCTGCTTTTTCCTGGCATGCCAATCATAACCGCACATTCCTTCCGGCATGGTTCCGAGGTCATTCTCTGTATTCCCGTCTACAATATATTCAATTGTTTCTGTTAATTTTACGGCTTGCACAACAATCTCCGGACCCGCATTGTCCCTGTCCTGAACCACTCCATATCCATAGTGATCACTTCTCTCTGCATAGTCCTCATAGATATTGTCCAGGTATTTTATAATTTTCCCTGAATCGGAACGCTCGATTATTTTTTCAATCAATCCTGATTCAGGGCCATTCTGGTAATAATATGTTTCAATACTGCCGCCAGTGCTATTTTTCTTGACTACCTTTCTGAATCCTTTATCCTCTTTCGACGCAGTATCTAATAATCCCTCAGAAAACTCATACTCTATCTTTTCTTCATTACCAAATCCATCATCTGTTGTTATTGATTCAACCACCCACTTATTATATTTATACCCGGGATTCAGGCATTTATCCACTGGTTTATACGAATATATTGTTGAACCCCCTGCCGGGTGGTTTATTTTTAATAGATAATTTTCTCTCGGGTATTCTGATTCGCTGAATCGTATATGGACAGGATCATCAAAATCAGGATATTCGCTATTTCTGTATACCCGATCCAGAAAACCATCACCATTCATATCAAAGTAATCTTTCAGGTGTGTATTAAAATATATATCACTCTGCCGTACATAATTACTATTGGAAGCAAACGTAACCGGCTGGAAAAATCCATACCCTGTATTAAACTGTACAGTCAGTGTCAAGTTGTTACTTTGAACCAGTCTGTCGGGCAAACCATCACCATTAATATCCATATACTCAGATGCCGTATGTGCTTGCAAATTATCATCAGAGGTAACAATCCGTCGAAGATATTTGTCTTGAGTAAGAAAAAAAACAGCATCCGGTTCAAATCCGCTTCCGGTATTATATTTGATATATAACCTGTTATCATTGTTCTGCCAAATCCTGTCAGGAAGCCCATCCCCGTTCATGTCCATATAATCGTAACGGGTATGACCATCATCATTATCAACATCCCTCAGGTAATTACCTGAGCTTTGCCATGCCTGGGTTGGTCCGAACTCTTCTCCATTATTAAACCTTATATTCAGGATAGAATTCCCGTTCTGCCACACCCTGTCAAGCAAGCCGTCCCCATTCATGTCAAAATAATCATAGGTTGTATCACCATCTGCTGTGGCCTTTCTCAGGTATTCACCCGCGCTTTTCATGGTTTCTGCACTCCCGAATCCCTCACCCGTATTGTACTTAACATTAAGAACACTGCTTGAATTTTGCCAGACCCTGTCCGGTCGTCCATCACCATTTATGTCCATATAATCGTACGTATAGGCATGGTTATCGCTATTGTAATGCCGCAGGTATTTCCCATTACTTGACCATACTTCTGTTGATGCAAATCCTTTCCCGGTATTGAGCTGGATACGAAACCTGAAATCATCATGGCTTGAACCGCCAGAGACAGTGTCATCATGCCCCTGCTTTATCCTGTCCATAAGGCTGTCACCGTTTATATCCATAAAATCAAACCAGCTGTTATTGCCGGGATAAGTAGAATACCTTAAGTTCCATTTATCAGAACATTTCCACGTCTTGCTGCCTCCAAACCCTTCTGTTATTCCGGAATACTCAAAAGTAGCAGGTGAAAGGCTTGAACCTTCTGTAATATCACCGTTTTCATCTATAACGGCATCAGCTCCGTATTCTTTTATTGCATTAATAACCGGAACCATTGTTTTAGCCATATAAGCCCAGGTAAGGGAATAAGCCTTTTTAATGACACCACCTTCGCCACTGTTATTACACCCTGTTCTAGAAACAATTGTTTTAACATTTCTTTCTGTTTTAACTTTTGCACCCTCGCGATAATCTATATATCCGGGAATAATAGTTACATAATATAGTTCTACCACTTCGTACCCCAACGCAGCAGCACCTGTTTTTCCGGTGACTATTTTCTCAAGATAAAATGCCCCGTTCTCTGAATCCTCTGTATAAAAATATTTTGTCATATTAAAATCACCTGCATCATGGGTTAATGAAATAGCCCAAACTCTCGGTTGGTTTAAAGGTTTATTAATTGCTTCTATCCTCGAATCATCTGTATTGCCGTAATAGTTCCAGCTCCCTTTTTTCCCTCTCACTATCCAATATGAATCTTCTTATCCGGGATTCCAGTATTCAATTCTTGCATAGCTTTCTTTTCTTGTATGGTAAATCCTGGGATTGGTTCCTTCTGCATATACTAATTCCATTCCATCAAGAAGAAAAATATCACTATCCGTATATCCAGGGGGTCTCCATCTTGTATCCCGTGAAATGACACTTGTTATACCAACTTTCCACCTTCCTGTTTGGGATGAATAATTGGCATTCACAATCCCCATAGGATATTCATAAGAGATAGAGCCATCCGGCCCCACATTACCATTGCTGGCTTTATTACTGATTTCACTCTGGTAGTAAGACATAGATCCGGCAGTTCCTTTATGTATATCTGCATAAAGGATACTAATGGTAAAGAATAATAATATAATAAAAAAAATTATTATTTTTTGCATCATCTATTCTCCTAAAGAAATTTATATAGAATGATAGGTAAACTTACAATTCACCGCTAAAAAATACATGGGAAAATTCATTTGATCCTACTATTTTGAATTATTCTATAACACAATTGCAAATAAGTCTACAAAAAAATAGCTAAAAAGCAAAAGATTACATGAAGCATTTATCACAGAATCAGCGACATGCTTGTAAAAGCATAAGTATTATCACAGCTATGACGGGAGTCATTTAACAAGGGATTCGGCTGTTCAATTAGCCAATGATTTGTCAGGAAAGATAACAGATTATAGAGAAAACTATCTTATGGTATATTCGCTTTAAAAACTCTGGGGCACTGCATAAAACTCCGGTCCTTCCCTGCGGAAGATAAAATCATAATACGCATCCTCGTGGCCAAGGATTGTTTTCTTTCGGACTAATTCAATATCAAGTGACCTCATTGTAGCGTCGTCGGAATAATTATACTCTATATTAAAATTCTCGTCCTTGAGGAAGCCACAATTTATAGCGAGGATGTATTTACAGGAACCTTGATTTCAGACGCAGCGGTAACAATAAATAATATTGAGATTC
>JAFGQK010000177.1 GCA_016935735.1 Spirochaetales bacterium
AAATACTCATTATATTATTATATATAATGACTATGTGTTATATGGAAGAAGGCAAGAAGGTGAATGGGAAACACTCATCAATTGGCAGCAATCTTCATTTATTAAAAAAAACAGCCAGGAAAATAAAATTGCAATAAAAAAGAGTGACACTTTTACAGGGATATTTATAAATGAACAATTGATATTTGAAATGGACTCGTTACCGAATTATGGAGAGAATACCGGTTTCATCCTGTTCGGGAACATAATGGTAAAAGCAGATTTTTTTCTTATTACTGGATATGCAATGCTTTATAATAATAAGGATGAAACTTCCGGGACAGAATTCCTTGCTATACCAGGGCATAACTATTTATTTGAAAGTGATAATATCCTGGATGAAGAATGAAACGGATTTTAGATTTTCTTATAAAAAGAAGGTCATGCTGATTCCCTTATAATAAGCTCCGGCTGCAATATATACTTTTGACCCCAGCGCATTTTTTTTTCTATCATATCCATGGCAAAATTAATAGCCTTTTTTCCCATTTCCATAACCGGCAGTTTAATTGTTGTAAGAGTGGGAGTTACTATTGAAGATAAAAATATATCATCATATCCGACAACTGCAATATCCCCGGGAATCGAAATACCTCTGTCCCTTGCTTCCACCAAAACACCCATGGCTACAAGATCACCGGCAGCACAAAAGATACTGTCAATATTACTTTTTCTTTTATAGAAGGTGTTCAATGCATCTTTCCCTTCTTCAAAATAATAGTAGAAAATTCCCACCATATTTTCCTTCTTAAAGGGAAGCTTATAGTCCATTAATGCCTGTCGATAACCTTCAAGTCTTTCGATAGGACTTAATCCTGTTTCATCACCCTCTGTTGCCCCATTAATTAATCCGATATTTTTCTTACCTTTTTTTATAAGATATTCTGTTGCAATATATGCACCCCTGACATTATTGGATTTTATATATGATACACCTTCCATCATTTCTTCTATAAGAACAATCGGTATGTTATCCTTTTTATAATCTGCAAGGATTTCTTTCTGGGGTTTCAGATTCAATGCAATCACTGCATCTGCCCTTTTCCCGTAAAGTATGGAAGAAAATAACCCGGCTTTTATTTTATCATTTCCTCTTGTTGCATATTGATTAAAATTATACTCACTTTTCCGTTTATCCATCTGGAGTTCAATGCCTTTCAGAATATCAAGCTCAAAAGGAGATGAAAAAAAAGATGCAACTACCGCGATGGTATTTGTCTTTCCTTTTACAAGACCCCTTGCAAGGTAATTGGGATGGTAATTCAGTTCCTTTATTGCTTTAAGTACTTTTTCTTTTGTCGCCGGGGTTATCCTGGAATCATCATGAATCACCATGGATACGGTTGTATGGGAAACCCCTGCCAGTTTAGCAACATCCTTTATTGTTATTGCCACAAGAATAATAATAAGAAATATTGTTTTAACTGTCAAGGGATACGCCTGACAGGGGACAGACAGTAATTACCGGGGTAATCATCCCCGTTCTTGACAATATAACGATTCCCTGCTATAATAATAGTCTCTAAAAACCATGGATCACCAATAGCATGAAACAAAAAAAAATAATTGTTTTTTTCATCCTTATAACGGCTTTAAGCCATTCTCAGTCAATTGAAATTGTGCCCAAAAGCCAGAGTTTTATTGAATCATTTCCCGGGGAAAAGGTGATTGTGGCTTTTTTGGTAAAGAATAAATCTTTCAGTAAATCATCGTTTATTTCCGAATTACAACTGCCATACGAGTGGAATATTGTCACCCCTGATATCCCCTTTGAACTGGATGAAAATCAGGGTGAAGTCAGGATTTTAAGTTTTACTATTCCCGGGAATGCCCTGCCCGGGACACACACCCTTACCTATATTGTGAAAGGGATAAGCGATGCATCGCTTTTCGGTTCTTATTCTTTTCAAATAAAGGTTTTACCCGGTATTAATATTGATGTATCGATTATAAAGTCTCCTGAATATGTAAATGCCGGAGAAGAGATCATTACCTCTTTTCTCATTACCAATAAATCCGGTACGGAATTACATATTGAGTTTTATCTTTACAGCAATGAAAATTTTCCCATGTATCTCCTGAACAACCAGTCAACCCTGCTGGATTTCGCCCCGGATGAATCGAAAACAGTGGATGTCGTGGTTCAGACAGATCCCGGTTTACTAAAAAGCATAAAACATAACCTGGAATTGAGTTTCTTTCTGCTCGACAAAGGGATAAAGCAGAAACCTGTCATAATTACCGCGACAGTGGAAGTATTTCCCCGGGAAATGAAGGAAAAAATAGTATATCACACATTTCCACTGGAAATGACAGTTAAACATTCTGAACAGGTGTATAAAACATGGGCAGGGGACTTTGTGTTTAACCTTTCAGGTTATGGATCCCTTTATGCAGATAAAAATTATCTTCTTGATTTTACCCTTAATAAACGGATAGAAATCCCGGAAGATTCGTTTCTGGATGATGAAGATGAATATACGCTTACTTATAAATCCACCCATTTAAATCTTTATCTTGGGGATCATTTCTATACTGTTTCTCCATTAATGGAGGAATATTGTTACGGCAGGGGGATAATGGGCAGAGTTAAGATGGGTAATTTTTCCCTCGGCGGGTTGTACCACGAATCCCAGTGGGATGATCCGCCGGAAGAGCATGTTGCGGGATTCATGGATATAGCATTAAAAAAAGATCCTGCACAGGATGATTTTAACTATAAGCTTGCATTAAACTGTTTCAGTGAAATTGATAATACGATCATAGCCGGTGTGTACCAGCAGTTCAAACCGTCTGGTGAGTTGACTTTTTCCTGTGATGCCATTGCAGGAAACCACTTTAATGACAACTGGAAGGTTGCCTGTAATACAGACGGAAAGTGGGTATGGAACTGGTTTGAGTTTGTTTTTGATGTTATCTTTGCCCAGCCGGATTGCCCGGGGGAATATGATGACACCTTTTTTGTGGATACAACGATTGGCATATATTTTTTTGATGACAGCCTGAAAATTACCCCGGGATACAAATATAAGGAGCAAAATATTAAATTAAGCGATGATTTTTCCCTGGCAATGCTGGAAAAAACGGCAAAACTTGGACTCGGCTACCAGTTTAAAAAGACTTTTACCTATATATCCCTGGATTGGGAATTAACCCACAGCCTGGATCAGTCATATCCGTCTTATGTGGAAGATCTAAGGAATAATTTTACCATTATTTTCAATCACCCTGTAGGGATACTGACATTTTATCTGCTTGCATTTTTAGAAATAAAAAATGATGAGATCAATTCCAAAACCACGTTCCAGCAGCAATACATCGCCTCTATCGGTTTAAAGGCTGGGAAAAAAATACAATACACCCTTTCCTGTAATTTTACCGACAGTTATTACCTGGGAACCGATCTGGAACTGGATATCGGTATGGCTTATCAATTCAATGAGAAGAACAAATTACTGGTCAATATCCTGTATGACTATGTTCAGATAGACCCCGATCTCCTTGAGTATGATTGTTACGCTGATACCGAGAACGGGCATGCTTTTACCTTATCTATTGGCTATAACGTTAAATTCAGTATTCCCATAAGCAGGAAAAAAATCGAATAAACCACAGTTTATTGAATCAGTGTATCCATGGTACGCTCGATTATTGATCTGATTATATCGTATTCTATAGTATATTTTTTCAGTAGTTCTTCTGTCGGGATGACATCAAAGTAATTACCCATATTATCATCATTAAACAGACTGCCGAAGCCGATTACTGTTATTGTTCCACTGCCAAACTCCCTATATGCGCCCACCGGTTTTTCATTAACGCTGATAAAGGGGCTTCCTCCCTGTACGGCGAGAGATGAAGGCAGAGGAAGTAAAGGAAAGCCCGAAGGTGCATCAATATATCCTTTCAAATCCCCCGGGTTTTCGAGCCGTAGTTGGAACGGTTCCAGCAATTTGTTTGCCGTTGAATGCGTGTTTCTTGTCGAATCGATCACCAGGACGTGCCCACCCCCTTCCACATAACGGATAAGCTTGTTTAAGAAATCCCCTGGAATATCCCTTTCCGGGTAAAAGAAAACGGCAAGGTTCCCGGTAAAAACAGAATCATCCCGACAGCGGCGTGTAAAATACCCGAGACGAAGTATCCACATCTCGAAAATTCCGAATCCGTCATCCTTTAATTCAATAAATCCACCCTGTGTAAGGGTTGAATCACATACCGTACGGTCAATTGTTACATCAATATAAGGGCTTGTCTTTTGAGGGAAAGGCATTGATATCCCGTGGATTCCTGTAAGGAGAAGACCGGTAAGACTCAAGACAAAAAGAGGGATACAGAAGAGGAGTATCCATTCCCTGTAGTTGTATTTAACGATAAAAAATACGGTAATACCGGTAAGGATAATGCTAAGAAAGATAAGCAAGAAACGCGGTTCACCTGCTGAATTCCTGTGGTTAAGCCATTCGATTATACATAACCACAACTCGCTTATACCCGGCTCAAAAGCACTGAAATTGGAAAAAATAGTTGAATCAGTAAATGCGGCGACCCGCCCCTTTCCGTACCGCTGCGCCCAGAGTTGAACAAAAGAACCATACCGCATATTTGAGTAATCTTCCACCACCGGGTAATAGTTTCTGATGTGATAGTCTGCATAAAGCCTTTTTAAACCCGGGGAACGGATAACCGTCCTGCCTGTACAGTTCCGGGGATGAATCGAACAGGAAACCTGGAAACGGAAGGAAGGGATGTGCTGTACTATTGGATGGGGAATAAAAGGAGAATTATATATCTGACGGAATTTATTATCAATATCCAGCAATATGTCACTGACAAACTCAAACCCGAACTGCCGCGCAACAGTATTCAGGTATGAACTTGTCCGGAAAACATCGGTATGTTCCCCGACAAGGAATACCCCACCCCCCTGTTTCACATATTCCATGATAGATATAATTTCATCATTATCATACTGCTTTGTCGGCATTTTCAATATCAATACATCACAGTCCTTGAGTACCTGGCCGGATATTTTTTCTTCGAGCCGGCTTATATCGTAATAGTGGGTGGAATAATCGTACATGCAGGCATAATTGTAGGTCGAATCATTTCCATACCATTTCGTATCAAAGGGTCTGTCGGTCCTTTCCCATTCAGAGTGGTATTCGTCTACCAGGACCTTCCCGTTTTTTCGTGTTCCTGCGGGGTCCCAGAACAAACCCATAAAAAGAATAAAAAAGGTGAATGCAGTAAGCAGGCAGATGATAATGGATTCTTTTCTTAAAAGCCTGAATGAATTTTCCCGGCTCCTGTTTTCGGAATCTGCAGCAAAATCGGGCATTCTGAAAAGCCATATGATAATGATGAAAGGAATTACCAGTAAAGAAATAAAAATCCATTGATTCCAGAACTGGTTCATAAGGTTAAGAGGATCATCATACCCGGTAAGGAGTGCCCTGTGGATAAAGAGGGAAAGCAGCATAACGTACCGTATGGGTATCCACAGGATAATGGTAAGGGTAAATAATCCCAATTTTTTAAGAATTTCCAGTAAATACCCGCGGGTATACACGCTTGAATGGACATTTATTATAAAACAGAGGGTAAAGAACACCAGTGAACCGGTGAAAAATGCAAGAAGCACAGGATCGAGGATTAATTCCCAGGTTGCGCCCAGCACATGAGTGGCTCTCATGGTAAAAAGAGACAAGCCCTGTTCTGTTATTCCTGCATTAAGCCGGAAAAGTCCGGCAATTACTTCGATCATTTTACCAAGCCAGAAGGGGAGTTCACGGGCACCGGCTGTTATTACATAGAAGAGCTCAAGGAAAACCGCCTGCACCCCGAGGATGATACTGCTGAAAAGGAAAGCCTTTCCCGGTATTTTTTTTATCCATTTGTTTTCAACACTCTGTTCGATTATTCTGTAGACAAGGCCTGTTAAGAAGAATAGGGGAATTATTTTATACGGCCAGGGGAAAATGATAATCCCGGGAACGAGCAGGAGTGATGCGCAGAGGCAGGGGATTCTTCCCGGCAGTTTAAGCGGGATCCCGGAAAAGAAAAATGTTCCTGCTGTAATGAATAAATAAAAAAGTATAGAAACAGGTTTGTGATAAAACGTAACGCCAAATATCCACGCACAGGATAAAAGGGCAATACCAATCCATGCTCTTTTCACTTTTGTTCCTCGCTTTGCTGGTTTGTATCTGTTGTTTTAAGTTCTTCTTCGGGATTGGGAGGTATCCACCACCCTGTCTCCTCCAGGTAAGTAAGAAACCACCGCCAGAAATGTGCATTTTCCCTTAATCCCTCTATCGGTGTACCATTTTCATTTTCCAGATTTTTATTGTGGACAAACGCCGTATCACCGATAAAAACGACCTTTCCTTTCCCGTAATTTAAAAGCATTATTGCAGGGAGGTTCCAATAGCCATATACAAGAGGTTTTGCATCCGGATGGTCGCTTTTAACAGGCCAGCCTGCATAAAACCGTACAAATACATAATAGGATCCTGTATTCAGGTAAGGTGCTTTAAAAAATCCGAATGGCAGGGGTGGTGAAATCAATGTTTTGTTATTTATTTCCGGACCTGATTCATGGTGAAAACCGAATCCAAATTCTTTTAAAAGCTTTTCACTCCCATACCGCTCATCATACCCGGTTGTTATAATGAGTAGCAGCCCGTTTGATACCATTTTTTTTAAGGCATTTATCTCGCTTTTTTTCATTCTTTTCTGCGGTGCAATACAGATAAACATGTCCGCATTTGAGACTTTCTTTATATTAAAATCGGATAAAGTAAAGTTCAAATAACCGTTGCGGAACAGGTTTAAGGATAAACCCATTGTCCCTTCCGGCCTCCATGATTCGGAGCTGTATGCATTATTGTGTGAAGAATCAATATAGGCGATTCTCACACCCGTTTTATCTGAGTTTAACGGATAAATATCATAATCGCCATTGTTTATGACCAGGCAGATAAAGAGAGTGAGTCCGAAAGTCAGACCACATAAACAGATTGACCACAGATCCCTTCCAAGAATAATAAGGCCGGCAAGAATAAATCCCAGGAAAAAGGGCAGAACAAATCTCCATGAAAACCCCGGATTCACATCTTTTCCTGTCAGGTATGCAAAAAGCCTGGCAACAAAAGGGTGGCATCCGATATTGATTCCATTGGATAAGCAGGAAGTATCCCCGAATACAATGACTTTTCCTTTTCCCACCTGCTGTTCTGCTGCAAGGACAGTATCCCCAAGGAGTTCTCCCGGATCATATTCAGTATTCCCCATCATGGAATTGGTGGTGGCATCCCCCCTGTCCGCGTATCCCCACTTTCCGATAATTAATGGCCTTGCCGGGAGGTTGATATCCAGGGATGCCCCGATTACGGATCCGAATTGATTCCTGTCATCATCCAGGCCGTTTGTTATGGGATGTGAAAAAGTCTCATAAGAATGCAGCCAGCCGCCTATGGCAAACATGGCAGAATCGAACCGGACACGGATGTTACTCGGTTCAAGCAGATCATTGATTCTACTCCCCCCATCCTTCTCCATAACAGTGTGTTCTCCCATTACAAGAAGGGAGCCCCCGTCCCTGACAAAATCCCAGATACGTTTCAACTGTTCCTTTCCCCAGGTATCAATAGGATAGATAGTAATAATGAGGTCCGCACCTTTTATATCATTTTCAGAGAGATCCGGGGATATCACTGCTTCTGCACCAAGGCTTTTTATAAAGGGGGAAAGGTTCCCGTACATACCGATGGATAACCTGCCATAATCACCATGAACCGGTTTAAGCCAGTTAAGATAACCCTTTTCATACAGTACGATTTTTTTCCCTTTGATCCGGGGAGGTGCGGGAAAGAAATCGATTGAAAGAACAAGAAAAAGGGTCAGGATACCAACACCGATATAAAGGAGTTTTGTTTTTTTCAAGAATACAACCACGCTGTTTTTTTCGGCCACATCCGGATAATTCCTGCCGGACCAATCACTTTTCAGGTAAAGGAATATACTGGTGACAACATGAATAATACAGGTAAAAACAAGGAAGTTCCAGGGGATTATTTTACGGATAACCTGTGCTGTTTGTGTAATGTTTTCCCCTTTTACCGGAAAAAGGCTTAGAAATTGGGGTATATAAGAAAGAAAAATCAGATAAACAAGATGACTCCCTATAATTATTCCGGGCCAGGAAAGAGAATAAAAAAGACGCTTTTTTGATGTATGGATAAGGCAAGCACCATACCATAAGACAGTAAGCACAAGAAAATCTATTCCGGTGAATGTTATTCCTCCGTTTAATTCATTCCCTGTTAAAAATCCGGCAATTCTTCCCATGATACCGGATACCCCGGTAAAAAAAACCCATACCGGTGCATATGTGGTAACAGCCTGTCTGTAAAGACCATAGATCAGGATAACAATAGAAAGGGAAAGAAAAATTTTCTTTTCACGCTCTTCCACTCCATATCCAATTAATGCACAAACAATCGCTACTCCCATAATCGTAACTTCCGGTTTTCCCGGAATGAGAAAACAGATAACGGATAACAACGATACCGCCGGTAAACATATCCTGCTTATTATTTTTTTTATGTATCTGAAACTGATTATATTGATGAAGAGAAGAGCTATGCCCCCTGTAGCTGCTTTTACCGGATGGGTGAGTAAGCCGGTTGAACCTGAAATAATCCAGCAGGCAGTGAAGCTGGCAATAATTACCGGTATTACCCAGATGGTTGGATTACGCCCTGTATACTGATCCTGTGCCATAATATTTTTTTTATTATCCTTTTTATACTATGGGATGTTTAGCAAATTATATATACTCAAATGGTCTCTGTGTCAAGTATATAAAAAAGTAGAAGTGAGAGATTTATTATAAAAATATCAGAAAATCTTTCCTATTATGTTTCTCTTCACTAAAATGCACTATTAAAGATTATCATCAATTATAATAGGACAATCCGTATTACTTATCGGGCACTTCGTTACCGAAGATGCATCACACTTCGTAATCTCGACCGGGCATCTTGTGTACACCTGGTCGCATTTTGTGATAATTATCGGGCACTTTGTTTCCGCCTGTATACAAGCTGTAATTTCGGCCGGACACCGTGTTTCCACCTGTTCGCATTTTGTGATTTCAGCCGGACACTTTGTCTCCACTGCTATACATTTTGTGATTTCAGCCGGACACTTTGTCTCCGCTACCAGACACTTCGTAATCTCGGCAGGGCACTTTGTTTCTGCCTGAAGACATATCGTTACTTCTGCCGGACATCTGGTTTCCACTGCCGGGCATTTGGTTTCCAGGACTTCACACTTTGTTAAAGTCGCCGGACATTGAGTAACCAGGGTCTGGCACTTTGTAAAGTATGGCGGACATTTTGTCTCTACAGCAGGGCATCTTGTATCTGTAATTGCATCACATTTTGTATAGTATGTCGGACATTTTGTTTCCACAACCGGACAACGTGTTAATGCATCCGCTTCTCTTGTTACTATAATATCTTCCTGGGCATACATGGTGATCCCTGTAAGTAAACAAAAGAGTAAGGATATGAGTATTACCTTTTTTGCCATTAAAACCTCCATATATTTTTTCGGATTAAAATTAGACTCTCACTTCTACATTTAGTACATAATATCACAGTTATGTTTTCTTGTCAATTTTTTTTTATATATTGAGCTTTTTGCACTGTAGCAATTTAAATTTTTCTGGTTTGAGGAACAAGTGAGATTTAGTCTGCTTTGCAGGCTAAAATATCAATTTCCTGCTGAAATAAGAATATAGCTCCGCAAATTATTTAATGGAAGAAAAGGGAAACCACCGATTACACAGAAATAGATAGAAAAATCTGCGAAATCGGTGTAATCTGTGGTTTCATCTCTTTATTGTGGAAAATCGAAATTCATAGACAATAAAATTAACAGGAGAGATTTTTTAGTAAAAACAGGTAGGATCGTATTACATCCATCGCAGTATCAGGTTTTTCATTGGCCGGATGTCCCATGGGCACGTGTACAGATGCCTGTAGCTTTTCCTGCGACGGAACATGTGCTGATACCTGTGTTACTATGGCTGAAACACTTGCGTTGGTCGGATACTACCGGGAGATGATTTAATTACAGGTCATAGAGTATTTCCTGCTTTACTTGTTTTGGGTTGTGGGTGCATAGCCAACGCTGTGGTACTGCATGTGCTGTCGGGTGCGGGGAAACCTGTGTCGGTACCTGTTCAAAGCAATGCAGTGTAGCATGCGGCTTGAATTGTGCAGGGGGATGTGATGATAGGTGTGCATCAAATTATTCAAATACATGTCGAGGGAGTTGTACCGGCAGTTGTGGTGATTCCTGCCAATTATCCTGTTATGCTACTTATTCTGAACAGATGCATCAATAAGCAGAGATACAAAATTGCCCCATCTTTTCAAGTGTACTATGAGCAATGCAGGATTTGAACCTGCGACCTCAAGCTCCGGAGGCTTGCGCTCTATCCAACTGAGCTAATTGCCCTTTCTTATACCTGTAAGATAACCCAAATCCCGGTTTCTGTCAATCAATTATCGATAAAATTTCCCTCCATCTGGTTTACCGGTTTTTTTCGCTATTTATAGAACCGAGCTATCTCCCTCTTCACCAGTTCCACCACCTCATTCTTTAATTGGATAAGTTCCTTTTCTTTCTCTTTAATACGTTTTTGAATTTCCATCCTTTTTTCATCATACTCTGCAAAATAATTCCAGAAAGGGTTCTTATTCCGAAGAAGTACTTCCGGTATTGGCAGGTTCCTGATTACAGGCTGGGAAATATTCTTCTGACACACACCGGAGGACATTGCATTCAGGAAATGTTTTACATCAGGCAGGTTGATATAATGAGCGATTACATCTGCTGAATACTCCGGCTTTACCTTTGCCGTAATAAGAAATCCCGAAGGGATATATGTCGAATTTTTAAAACAGAAGGAAGGATGATTGGTGGATAAAGCAATACCGATTGTCCCGGACCGTGTGATAATAACCATGTTTTCCTCGAGTTCATAGAAATTATCTGGTTCCCTTATCTGATCTGTCAAATGAATCCTGTGCTTTAAGTCAAGCCCATATTCTTTTACCTGGGTAACGGAAAGATAATCGATGCCGGTCTTTTCCATTGAATAATATGATGCCGGTATATTTACCCCGTTCCGGACATCATCCAGGACGGAACCCAGGGTTACCCATTCAATTTTTTTGTTGAAAAAAAATCCTTCTGCACTGCGGATATAATGAGTGAAATGGGTATCGCATCTCATGGGGCTGAACCGGCAGACATATTCAAGACTGTTTTCTTCGCATATTATTTCCTTTGCATTACATGAAACTGATTCAATAAAGTCCGGCTTACCGGGAGCCGGCAGCCATATGTGTAATGATTTTATTATCCCCAAAACCGTTTGTTTGTCCTCTTTATCGATTCTCTTCCATTCATGTGAATATTTTAAATCATGGATTCTGTTATTATGTATATCATATATCGAAATAAGTTCATTGGGTCTGTTCTTTGATCCCTTTTTCCCTGCTTTATACCCTGTTTCCCGGACAGAAAAATTGTAAAATTTTTCTTGTTTCTCCCTGCTTATATTTTTTATTATCCAGCGTTCCCTGTTTTTTAAAAGCACTCTCTTAATGGTTTTTTTTATTGCAGTATGATTTTCCGGGTTCCCTGTTACCCCGGATTTAAAAAAAGGAAATACGAAGAATCCGCTCCCAAAGTATTGTTTCACCTTTTCTTCCATTTTTGACAATTCCGGGAATAGCAGGATAATATCATCCATATAATGTTTAAAAGCTAAAGCGTATATCTCCCATTTATGAAGGAATTCAATCTCTTCATCCCTGGTTTTCTTTACGGCGAAAAGCAGACTTGTATTTATATTTGTATAAGGGTGAAATGCATGATTCGGAAGCGCGACAATAGCTTTAATCGTAAAATGTCTGTATAAAAACAATCTTCCGGTAAACTCATCATCAACGGAGAAAAAGCTTTCAGGCAGTACGACTCCCAGCCTACCCCCGGGTTTCAGCAACTGGTACCACCTTTCCAGAAAATAGAGCTCTGATTTGCCGGAAACGGTAAATGAGTCCTCTATTTCCGGATGCACTGCTGTATTAAAAGGGGGATTGGATACAATAACATCAAATTGATTCAGACAGGGTTTACCGTAAAATTGTGTTGTGTTATCCAGGGATAAAACACCTCTCCCTTCTAATTTATCCCGGGGGAATTTGTAAAGGGGACTCAGACTGTCCATAGTGATTATATGTGTAGATACCCCTTTATTTCCATTTCCATGTAAAATCAGGTTAAGCTGGCACGCCCGTGTAAGAACTTCTTCTTTATCAATCCCATAAATATAATCTTCCACCCGGTAAATAGCTTGTTTCTTTACCTTCATATTCATGGCAGGAAGATCATTATACTCATGTTTCAAATGGTTCCGGATATACTGTAAAAAGAGAATGAGAAACGTACCGGTGCCGCAACTTGGATCAATAATAAACGGCAGCTTTTCCTCGTGTTCCTGTATCAGGGTTTCAATATCAAGGGCTGCAAGAATAAATAAAACAATGTTCGGATGTGTTAAAAAAAGGCCTTTTGTTTGTTTAAAAGCCTTTCTGATGATCTTTTCGTAAAATTCACCCAGGATATCCGTATTTGTATAGCGATTCCTGCAGAATGACAGGGACTGAAGAAGCCGGACACATTGTGTAACCAGAAGGGGGGGGAATTCCTTGAAGTCAATTCCTTTTAACTGGAATAAGCCGATGCTTTGATCCCGGGCAATGTATTCCCTGTAGCCGCGTCTGTACAACAGATCAATGTCGTATGCCAGGTCCTCATCTGTCTGTATTTTCCCGGCCCTTGTCTTTATTTGAAATACATAGGGTGTGCCGTTCTTTGTTTTCTGTTCATCATATATTTTTGCAAGTAAAACTTTATTAAAGTTTTCAAATTTTCTGTTATCTTCGAGGGTACCTCCCCAGATTTCATTCCATAAACGGTCCCATATCCGCCGGCATTTTCTTATATTGAATTGCCGGTCCAGATCCTTTCTGTTCTTATCATTGCTTTTTCCTGGTAATCTTGTGTAAAAGAAATGTGATTTCTGTTCGGTTTTATAAACAGGAAAATCAAAAAAAAGCAATGGCCTGCCCTGCCCTGTCCAATCAGTGGAGGATTTCACTTTACGGGTACATATTCCTGTGCTGTACAGGGGAAAATGATTCTTTTCAACCGGTACCTCCAGGGACAGGCAAAAGAATTTTTCTATTTTATTGGATAAGAGAATTGTTTCGTACAGAGGCAACAGGTGTTTGTGAAATGAAACATCTGTCATATCCCGGTAATCATATATACTCTGCACAGTACAGAGAATTACACTATCCCCATTTTCATTTTTTATGCAAATATCGGGCAGAAATACCGCTGTTTTATTGTTTCTTTTATCCGGCAGGCCAGGTTTGATCTCTATGAAATGACAGGGCCATTTGTATTGCTTGATAATCAATAAAAAGACAAAAGCCAGGGTCAATTCCCTGTCACATGGCTTACCTGATATCTTTTTATGGCATTTCACACTGTTTTCATTAAAATTGAGTGTGCCATTTCCTATGTCAGTAATGATATATTCATTATCCGGGTCCAGATATTGAATACCATTATAAAAAGAAGAACGCTCGGAGTCTGTAAACCTGTCCGGTTTATTCATTTAAAGAGAGTGTAGCATATTCCCGGTAAATCATCAATATTATATGGTATCCGGCAGCTATTCTAAATCTAGCCAGGAATCTATTGTTTTTAAAGTATATAAATGGAATTTAAACACAAATTTTATAGATTTTTATAGATTCCCGCATAATCGGTGAAATTAGCTAAATTTATTCTTAATCTGGGAAATCTGTGGTTTTAAATTTAGAATTCCTGGGTATCCGGCATCATAACCGTCAAAATCTGCAAAATCTATGTATAATATGCTAGTTTGACTTAAAATCTTGTTAAAATAACAAGATTTTAAGTCAAACTAGATAAACGTTGGCCGCCAGGTTAATGAGACCAGCATAATTAAAAGAATCTGGATAGCTTGTTAATTGGGTTGTGGCTTAAACCTTCGTTATGTAATAATGCCATACCTTTATTTACTGATAAACTCGTTAAATTATATGGAAAATCAGGTTGATATTTCAGGTAGAGGAGGAGAATAGTTCTGATGTATAACCTGGCATACAGGCTTATGAATCAGTTTTCTCTCGTTGCTTATATATCTTTGCAGCTATATCAAGAATCGTATTCAGACGGGAAGGTGCAGGGGTAAGAATGGTCTCGATTTCTTTCCTGGAATAATTATTTAAGACAAACTCCTTTACCGGAAAAATTTCAAACCAGCAATTGAATATTTGTTTGCAGGGAAGCCCGTTCTGAACAAGACGGCAGTATTTAAAAGGCACATGATGCCCCAGTTGCCTGCAATAGGTCTGTTTTTCATCATACTGATTTATCATAAAGAAACCTGCCCGAATCCTTTCTATATATAGAAAACAAGTACTCCCCTCATTAAAAAGGGGAGCACTTGTTTTTTTGTTCATTATGCACCTATCGGTATTGGCATATCCTTTATTGATTCAAGGTATTTCTTCAATTCTTCATCTGATAAAGAATAATCTTTCAGCTTACCATCCAGGTAATTTTGATATCCCGCCAAATCCATAAGGCCATGGCCGCTTAAATTAAAGAGAATAACCTTTTCCTTGCCTTCTTCCCTGGCTTTCTTCGCTTCCTGGATGACAGCAGCGACCGCGTGACTGGTTTCCGGGGCTATAATCAACCCCTCGGTTTTCGCAAACATGAGTGCTGCTTCATAACATTCGGATTGATGCAGGGCAAGGGGATCCAGTAATCCTTCTATTATGGCCTGGGAAACCTGTGGAGCCATACCATGATACCGCAACCCACCAGCGTGAATCGGTGGCGGTACAAAAGTATGACCCAGGGTATGCATTGGCGCTATCGGGGCTATTTCCGATGTATCACCATAATCGTAGGCAAATGGCCCCCGGGTCATGGTTGGACAGGCTGTGGGTTCAACAGGAATGATCTTAATATCTGCCCCATTCATCTTGTCATAGACATAGGGAAATGCAAGTCCGGCAAAATTACTCCCGCCGCCTGCGCATCCGATCACCACATCCACCTTTTTTACATTAATCTTTTCAAGCTGCTTTTTCGCTTCCAATCCGATAATGGTTTGATGTAACAATACATGAGGGAGAACACTGCCCAGGGCATACTTTGTCTTTCCGCTTTTATCTGCCAGGGTTTCCTCTATAGCCTCGCTGATTGCAATCCCCAGGCTTCCCGGTGTATCCGGATCTTTTGCCAGTATATCACGGCCGGCCTTTGTCTCGTTGCTGGGACTGGCAATACAATTCGCACCCCAGGTTCTCATCATAATTTTTCTGAATGGTTTCTGGTCAAAGCTGATACGGACCATATATACTTTACATTCAATCCCGACCAGGGAGCAAGCAAAAGCCAGGGCACTACCCCATTGTCCTGCACCTGTTTCTGTCGTGATTTTCGTAATTCCCATCTGTTTGCTGTACCATGCCTGGGGAACCGCTGTATTGGGCTTATGACTTCCCGGGGGTGATACACTCTCGTCCTTATAATATATCTTTGCCGGTGTTCCAAGTGCTTTTTCAAGATATACTGCCCGCTTTAAAGGACTCGGTCTCCAGCGATAAATTAATTCCAGAATCTCTTCCGGGATATCGATCCATCTTTCCGTACTCACAGATTGCTCGAGCAAGTTCCCTGCAAAAATAGCCCCAAGAAACTCCGGTGTTGCTATCTTTTTATCCGGTGGTTCTAAAAGCGGATTCTGCAATGGGAGATCGGCATTAATATTATACCATTGCCTTGGGATTTCATCTTCATTTAAAAAAACTTTAACCTGCTGCATTATTGAACCTCCATTTATTTTATAAAAATATTACAGAATTACTAATAGAAGATGTAAGTGCAAAAATACCTGTATGTACTGCAATTACCAACCTTCATAGTAAAGGAGTTTTTTATTTCCTCATGTAATAATAAGATAAAAAAACTCCCAAGCCGGTTGCAAAATACATTTTTATTATAACTGGTTTTTGCAAAAGGCTTATAGATAAGTATTTCCTCTGAACATGAAATTACTTTCCTTCTTTATAATATCAGAAAAATCCATATAAAGCAAGGGGGATAAATGGATTTTCCCTGTTATCTGGCGATATTCTTTACGCCACTCTTGAT
Source organism: Spirochaetales bacterium (assembly GCA_016935735.1). Lineage (GTDB taxonomy): Bacteria > Spirochaetota > Spirochaetia > SZUA-6 > JAFGRV01 > JAFGRV01. The sequence goes on from JAFGQK010000177.1 coordinate 16,390, forward strand.
AACTGTTCCATCAATAAATTATATGTTTTAAGTGTTGCAGGTATTATTTTTCTGGAGTATTACAAATCAAAGGACAATTATGCGATTAATTATCACTTTCCCCGGGCAGGCATAATCAATAATTTTGGGGTAAGGCCGGCTGTTTATTCCCGGGAGTGAATTATAACTGGGGAAACAGTTTAGGGAAAGTTGTTCAATTACTGGTATATTCCGGCAACTTTGTTAATGTTACCGGCCTGGATTCAAGGTACGCCAGGTTGATTTATTAATTCGGGCATCGAAAGCATCAAGTTTATTTGAAATACCATTTATTAATCGCCTATAATGTATGAGAAAGATTGAATTTTATAGTGAAACAGGAGGAGTAAATGAATAGAATGGTATTTTTATTTCTGGTTGCAGTCATTCTAATGACAGGATGCCCGGCACCGGATGAAGATGAAGGTTCAGATGAAATAGGGATTGTAGGATTAATCAGTTATTTTGAGGATTTTGAAGAAACGGATATTAGAATTTTCGTCTTTGAGGAAGCCACAATTTATAGCGAGGATGTATTTACAGGAACCTTGATTTCAGACGCAGCGGTAACAATAAATAATATTGAGATTC
>JAFGQK010000178.1 GCA_016935735.1 Spirochaetales bacterium
AACAATCCTTATAGAACCGGCTAACAGCGGGAGTCCGGGGAAGACAAAAGGCATTGTTGCCTACCCGGGAGAAACACCTGTACTCAATTTTTCTGCCATGGCAGAAAACTCATCAAACAGGGGTCTCCAGGTAAACGGGAATTACTGGTATATAAAAGGCATTATTGCAGAAGAAGCAGGGGATAACGGAATTATTATCGGGGGAGACAACAATACAGTGGAACGTTGTATTACCAGGAGAAACCATGATACAGGACTACAGTTGGGACGGTACGACTCATCTTTCGGTTCGATAAATGACTGGCCGTCGAACAACCTGATTCTCCAGTGTGAATCCTATGATAATGCCGATTCGGATAATGAGGATGCGGATGGATTTGCAGCAAAACTGACATCAGGCACAGGTAATATTTTCCGGGGATACGGACAGAATTATCGGTTCTGCCCTTAATCCTGCTTATAATTGCTGGTGGGACGATCAGAACGGGATGATAAATCCATCCGGCTTGAATGTTACCTCTGCTGATTTTATAAGTCTTACTATCGGATCGATTTCTTATAATGCAGATGGCACGCTGGATTAGGGGAATTTCCTTGCACTTGCTCCGGGCAGCGATTTGATTAGTGCAGGTATGTCCGGGAAAAATATAGGCGCCCGGTAATGGTCTGTGGGCAGTATGATATCATTTGAGGGTGTACATAGCTGCGTAAAATATTTAATGAAAAAGAGAGGAACCACCGATTGCATCGATTAAAACATTAAAAAATCTACGAAATCGGTGTCATCTGTGGTTTCATCTCTTTATTGTGGAATCCGTAGTTGCCCGATATCGAATTCCCACCCAGTTTGGCCATAGTAACACAGCGTTGGCTACGCCCACAACCCAAATCAAGAGAAGCAGGAAATAATTTATACCTGTAATTACATCACACCCAAGAAAGTTTTGGCCAACGCAAGTGTTACGGGTCGAAAATCTTGTAATTTTACCAAGATTTTCACCCATAGTAACACAGATAGTGTACTTTTTTAAAAAAGTTTTAATATACAACTCACCTTTTGATTTGATAAAATAATAATGAAAGAAAATGTATATTTTATAGAAAGGAAAAGAAAATGACCAAGCGATTATTAAAAATTCCAGTGAACAATGTTCTTCTTTTCGTTATAATTTTATTCATAGCTGCCGGTGTTCACCTTGCTGCCCAGGGTCCGGGTGATGTGAATCATGACAACACTATAGATATTATAGATGCCTTGCTTGTGGCCCAATTCTACGTGGGGCTCAATCCCTCGAATTTCGACCAGGACAGGGCAGATCTTAATGAGGACAGCCAGGTGGACATCGTCGATGCCTTAATCATCGCCCAGATTTATGTGGGGCTTGCAACGGCCCCGCCGACCGATGCACCAACGGGGCAACCCACGGAAACACCATCACCGGAACCGACACCAACACCGTATACAGGCGGGGGGTTTGGCCTGGGTGCGGATGTCTCGGAAGGGAAATATGCGAGTGAACATGGGGTGACATATAAAGACAGGGACGGGAGTTCCGGGCATTATCTTGATATAATACGTAATCACGGGTTTGAATGGATAAGAATAAGGGTACTTGTGAATCCCCCCGGGGATCATGGATTGTATCAGACAACAAGCTATGTAAAGGATGTTATCCTGGCTGCAAAGAGCAGGGGATTCAAGGTATTACTGGTATTCTTTTATTCAGACTGGTGGTGTGATCCGGGACAGAATTCAAGACCATCGACCTGGCCGTCTGACATAAACCAGCTTGAAACCACCCTGTATAACTACACACGAGACACCATCAATACCATTGGTGCAGGAAATATTGATATGGTTGCGGTCGGCAATGAGATCGATAATGCAATGTGCGGTGCAACTGGCTCGAATAAAAGAAGATTGGTCGATGCCGGCTATGATGCCGTAAAATCCGTTTCCTCCTTACCGGTTATGGTTCAGACTGCAGAGGGGAGTTATTCCTGGTTCAGCAGCCTGGGAGTAAAGGTCGATGTTTATGCAATTTCGCATTACCTTATGTGGCACGGTTCTTTAAGCACTATGGGAAACAGAATAAGCAGCTTTGGCAGCAGGGATATGTGGGTTGTGGAAACAGCAATGTACTGGAAAACAAGTGAAGGAGGTAATTCGACAAGCGGGTACCAGCAAACCCAGGATGGGCAGTACCAGTATATGCTGGATGTAAAATCCAAAGCCCGGAGTTATTCGAACTGTAAAGGAATAATGTACTGGGGAGCGACATGGTGTGCAGCAGACAAATGGCTTTATGCACCACAGTGGGGCAATGACGATGCGGGATGCAGGGGATTATTTGATGATAATGCACAGGCAACAAGGGGCATTGAAGGATGGCAGTGATTATATGAGCCGGATGCCTGTATTATCCGGCATAGATAGTGCAGGTGGCTGAAACAGAATACTTATTACTCTTTGAAAAAAGTGGTGTTTCACCTTAACAAAACAAGGTGGAGTTCAACTTCGTTGAATACTGTCCATGACCTGAAACACCGCTTTTTTATACTCCCGGGTCGATTTTTTTGTTAATGAGGATAATGATGATAAAAAATAAGTACCTGTTTTTCCTTGTGGTGTTTATCTTATTCCAATGCAGTAAGCCGGAAAAAATAGAATTCAAGAATTCCATCATAGACAGAGAAATAACAAAACAGACAGACTGTGAAAAATTCGGTTTAAAGGGAAACGTACGGCAGTGGATAAGGCAAAGTTTCAGATTCTCGGAAGAAAATTCCGGGCACCGGGAAAAGATATTATTAAATAAAGAGGTATATGTGTTTAATGAATCATGTATGAAGATAGAAGCACAGGGGTTTAATGAAAACAATGAAATGACTTTTAAAGATTTTATCAGTTACAATGATGAGGGGAATATAATAGAAGAAAACTATTATGATTCAAAAGGGATATTACTTGTAAAAGTACGATATCATTATAATGATACCGGTATTATAATAGAAGAAGTAAAGGAAGATGTGACCGGTCATGTGATCTATACTTCACTATGGAACTACGATAAAAACGGGAACAATAGTGAGTATACAAAAAGCATGAAAGGAAATGACCAGAACAGGATAGTGACCGTGGTGAAAAGAACATTTAATAATAAAGGAAATATAAAGTCAGAAAACAGAATCGAATACAGGATCGATGGAAGCATACATTTCCGAAAAAATATTCACTATGACAGGAACGGAAAAATTGTCAAAAGCCTTGAATATGACGGGGAAGATAAATTAACAAATAGAACAGATTATAATTATACGAAAGAAGGCAAATTACTGACATTTATTGAATATTTTTATAATTATGAAACGGATGCATATGTGAAACAAATCACTTCTTATATATATGACAAAAAGGGAAACCTGCTTGAAAGCAAAGAACCCGGACAGACTGTTGTATACAAGTATGACGGGAATGGAAATAAAACTGAAGTTATGGAATACAGTGAACATGATAAATTACTCAATAAACTTCTCATTTCATATGATGATAAAAATAAAAAAAGAAAAGAAGTAAGGATGGATTATACAGAGAATGAGGGCGAAGGAGCTGAATATGTTTACTCATACGATGAAAATGAAAAAATTGTTCTCTGGGCTAAATATGACCATACAGGGAATCTTCTGTATGAATACCCGGTATTTTATGATGAGAATGGAAATAAAAGAGAAGAAGTAGTAGAGAGTACCACCTTGAAAAATGATAATTGGAACTCAACAATGTTGAGTACTGTTCATTTTCCTAAAATCAAGTACAGGTATAAATTTGATGATTGGGGAAATCATATTGAAACATTATGCTCCAGACTGAATGGCCAGGATAAACCGGAACTCGCCATGGCATATGAATATATCATTACCTACCGGGAATAAATTTCTTTACCATTCACTTATGTTCAGTTTCTTTGTGTACCATGTCCATTCATTCTCCACAATAAGGCCGATTCTTTCTGTATCAGGATAGTCATATTCTTTAAAAAACCCCATTACTTTTTCATAATAATCAAGCATGTTTTTAATAGTGATATTTTTTAACAGGTGATGTGACATCTCCACAAAATTGAAAGGTACATCTTTACATTTTTTTATCGTTTTAAAAAGCGCTTTATGGCAGGGAAACAATGTATGGTTATGTGCAAGCACCAATCTTCCGGCAAAAAAAATAAGTTCCATTATACAATGCATGAAGAGAAAATCATTCCCCTGCCTGAATGCATTTTCTCCAATATAACGGTAATGTTTTACATAAGCATAAAAGGCTTTTATTCTTTTTTCATGCTCCCATTCCGGATAAACATAAATCTTTTTTATTAATTCATCCACTTCCTTTGAATAGGAGAATGCCGTATAAGCATCCTGAAAAGACACACGGGTCGGATCACTTGCATGCATAACCGCATCCCTTAAAAACTGCATTCCGGTAATTTTGCCGTCTATCTCTATTCCGTAGAATTCATCCGGATCCCAGGTTCCATAGAAAAAGGATTTTGTCTTATTAACACGGTTAAACGCATGATCTTTTACTACCAGGTATAAATCAATATCAGAGTCTTCCCTTGCATCATTTCTTGCTATGGAACCGCAGAGTATTAAAGCTATCGTATCGGGATTGTTTTTATGAAGCCGGATAAGTTTTTCTATAGCCTTCTTATGATTTCCGGTCATGTCCTGGCCTATAGTGTTTTCTAATAAACATAACAATAGTGGCAATGATGGTACCTATTACCGATCCGGTAAAATCAGCAACAAGATCCATAAATTCCGGTGACCGCTGAACGAAACTTTGAAGAATCTCTATAATACCGCCATAAAAGGTACAGGCTGTTATTGAAATTAATGAAAGCAGACGGAAATGGATATTCCCGGATGAAAATGCAAAGACAAAGAAGCATGCCAGTAGACCATATGCAATAATATGAGTTATTTTATCGGAAAATTGTACAAATTCCACCTGCGGGACCGGAATTAACGATAACACAAGGATTGAGAGTGCAATAAATAAAAAAAATATTTTGCTTACCTTCCTCATAGGTATACATAAAGAGTAGAGATAAAAGGATTTGATGTCAATAACAATGATAAATCCTTTATACTGGTTCTTTATTGCCTTTCTTCTGGTATGCGAGCCATCGACTTATATCCATGCACTCTTTTGCGTGACTACACCAGGAAATACATCCGGGAAGGGCTTCGTGAAAAATTATTTTCCGGCAACCAGGACATAATCTCTGGATTTCATCGGAAAACAGTTCCACTTCCGTGTTGCAGTAGGGGCAGGTTATGAGTTCTGATGATATTATTCTATTACTGCCAGGACATTTCTCTTTCATTGTATTTCCCCCTCTTATTATTAAAGATAGTAAAAGTATGTTTCTTTGTCAACAAAATAGATGCCCGTGAACTTCAATTCGGTCAACCTGGAATAGAAACAGTTTGTTAACCAGGAGAAAAGACTGGCTTTTATGTAAGGGTTTCCTTGCATTTTCTTCATAATTCTACGTTTTGTTACACCCCATTTTTCAGTCCTGTCTGTACTGAACAGGGCTGGATGGAGTTTTGATACCCCACGGGCCAGGAAAACAGTTAAAACGGCAGCTTTATTCCAAATATACTCAATCTACGCTTTGGTTTTGGTTCCTGTTTTGTCTGTTCCTTTATTGCAGGAGTTTTATTCTCTTCTGTTTTGCTTTTTTTTGTAACCCCTTTATATTTTGTTTTGCAAAAGGGACATTTACCACCATTATTATGTCTATCTGCTATTATTGCACACCATTCATGTCCATTTCCACACTTCCACCATGCCATTTTATGTGAATTAGGGAAAAAATCTTCTGGTGTTAACTTCCCGTTTTTTTCAGGATGCCACTCCTTTGCTATTTCAGGATTAACTGTTGCCAAACTTGTTTCAATACATACTTTCTTATGACCACAATAAGGGCAGTTTTTTCCCTGGTTCCGATTAGAAACAGTAGATTGCCATTCATGCCCTTTTTTACATTTCCACCATACTTTCTTTTGTGCATACGCCCTTACATCTTCTGGTGTTAACTTCCCGTTTTTTTCAGGATGCCATTCTTTTGCCAAATCCGGTCTTCGTGTTGCTAAACTGGTTTCTTTTGTTACATATCTTTTGCCGCAGTAAGGACAATTCCTTCCTAAACATGTCCTGTTTGATACACTGGTACGCCATTCGTGTCCTTTTTTACATTTCCACCAATATGGCTTACTGGTTCCTGGTGTTACATCTGTAGGCGTTATATCTCCGTTTTTTTCCGGGTGCCATTCTTTTGCTATTTCAGGATATTTTGTTGCAAAACAATTATCCTTGCATACTTTTTGTCCACTGCAGTAAGGACACCCGACACCCCTGGTTCGCATATTCGGCCTTTGCTGCCACTCATGTCCATTTTTACATTTCCACCAGACCTTTTTACCACTGCCTGCAGCGATTTTTTCCGGTAACAAGGCTCCATTTTTTTCTTTATGCCATTCTTTTACTAATTCCGGATATTTCCAGGCCAAACTTGTTTCCTTTGTAATTTTCCGGGGCGGATTACTGCAATACGGACATCCATGCCCCCCGTTGTTTCGACTGGCTATTACTGCCTGCCATTCATGGCCTTTTTCACAGATCCACCAGACTTTTTTTCCTGTACCTGCCCATACATCACTTGGAGTTACATCTCCATTTTTTTCCGGATGCCATTCTTTTGCAAGTCCGGGATTTTTGTATTGTAAAGAGCTTTCGTATGGTACTTCTGGTTTTACCTTAACACTCATAATTATCATTTATAGCGTAATTTTTTAATACTCTCAACCACATTAAGGGTACCTGACCGCTCCGCAGACCCGTGTAGCTCAAATCAAACCACTGCTTTCTTTCGCTCTCCCAAAATTGTTGCAATTATTCTCCCTATCCCCTCCGGAGGATCCCCACCACACTCTCCCAAACCGCCACCCTTCCTCCCCAACACTGCCGGAACCGGGTTAAGCGGGGGGTTTCCATAGCATACTGTCCGGTTTAATCCCTGGTGTGTATTCCGGCAGGCGCTTCCTCTCCCAACCACTCCCCAACTGTACCGTTCCCTCCTTCGGCCACCCTGAAGTCGGCGGCAGTTTTCCCACTTTACCTTTTCCCGTCTTCTTCACTCCACCGCCTAGACAGAATTGGACGTTATCCGAAGCCCCGGCCCAGGGGCTGCAGGCGGCTTCCGATAACGCTCAATTCTATCACCTTCAGGGCAGTTTTCTTACAGACTGATACCTGCTCTTCCCAGTTCGTAAACTTTTGGCTCTTTTCCCTCCCGATTCCACCAAAAACGACCATGACCACGCCAATCTATGGCGATTTTACCCGGAAATGGCACTTGTGGCGTGGTGTTGCTGTTTTAAGTCCACAAGTCTTTTACTACACACCGGTGTTTGACAGGACCTGGCAGCCACTAGGTTAATCTCCTTAAGTTCCTGGAAAACGCCGGTGTCACTCTTTTGAAGCCTTGGCCGGGTGGATTGCTTGACAATACCAGCCCCAAAGGTGTAAGCACTAGTGCCGGCAAAAAGCAGCAGCATTACAAACCACTGCCCGGAAGTCGATAGAATACAGCGTTATCGGAAGCCGCCTGCTCCCCCTGGGGCGGGCTTCGGATAACGTCGTATTCTGTCGCCGACGGAGTCCACAGGCCCTGGCCTGCAGACCAGGAGGGTAACTTCCGGGTGGTGGGGAGGGAGACTAAAGCGGATGGATAGTCGGAAGAGAAGGCGAGGGAATTGCTCATTCCCGTAATTATCTGGTATGCTGTTGGGGAGATAGAAGCAACAGTTAAAAACAATAATCACAGCTAACTTAAAGTCGTGACTTTGTAGCATTTTAAATAAGAAACACATTTTATTAAACCGATTACATTCTGTTATTAATCTTTTTTCCGTATTTTTCCTCTAAATACTCTTTAAATCCGATATATAAATCTAAAGTACGTTTGTTTAGAGATATATCTGTCGTTGCTGTTTTGATAACATAAAATTTTTGAAAACATTTTTGACATATTGATATTTTAATAATGTTAGAAAATGGTAGTACAAACTTATTTTTTTTCTTAATTACAATAATTTCTTTATTTGAAAAAAAATAAACAAGCTTATTAAGAATTGGAGATAAATAAAATAAAATCATTATGACTAGACAAAATGATATAAATACTATAAATAAAATGAGTTCTATTTTAAAACTGGAAGCTATTCCATAGATAATAGTAAATATTAATATAATTAAACTCACAAAAATTAATAATAAAACTTTATAATTTTCTGTAGGTTTAAATTTTACTTCTACATTTTCCATTTCTGTTTTGTGTTTAAATTTATTTATTAAATCTGTTTTAAATTTATTATT
>JAFGQK010000179.1 GCA_016935735.1 Spirochaetales bacterium
GAAATTGAAAAAATGGAAAAGAAATTACTTAGATCAATAAGAACAAAAGAAAGTACTGAAACATATTTTGAGCTTTTATCAAGAAAATTCGACCTTTCTTCAAGGGAACAGGAAATAGTACAATATATTATTAATGGTATGGATAATAAAGATATAGCGGAAAAACTTTTTATAAGTATTGACACTGTCAAATCTCATTTCAAAAATATAAAAGTTAAATGTAAAGTTAAAAATAAAATCCAGCTTGCAAATATTTTTCGTTTATAATAATCATACTTTTGGCTAGGAAAAACAAACTTTTGGCTAATTGTTTTCAATCAATAAACCATAATAAAATCCTTATTATAAAATTGTGTAAAAAGGAGTGGGATTTTATGGAAAAATTGAAGGTTTTAGCCGTGGATGATGAGGCAGGTGTATTGAATATCATCAAAAATGTTTTAGGGGATGATTATGCTATTACAACCGAGACATCAGCATCCGAAGCGGTAAAGCTTATACAGCAAGAAAGATTTGGTATTTTTCTTATTGATTATCAGCTTAATGATGAGATAACCGGAATCGACCTGCTAAAATTAATCCGAAAAAAGCAAAAAAAATCTACAAGCATCTTCTTTACTGCCCTTGGAACTGAATACCTTTTCAAAGAAGAAAAAGACCTGTACGATTTTCTAATCGGGAAGCCTTTCGAGATTGATGACTTTAAACTTACATTTTATAAGGCCATTGCAAAATTGGAAAAAACGAGAATATAGGAATACTTTTTTCTTTGGGAAAGAATAGATAATTGATCAATATGTAAACTCTTTACTCTTTATACAACTACTTTTTATCTTGCAGGTAAATGGGTAAATTATTATACTTTAATCATAAAACAGCTGGAATAACAGGAGAGGGTTCGGCATGGAAGAGATAAATTTTCATTATTCAATTGAACCTGCATGGAAAACGATAATGCAGATCGAAAAGGAAATAAAAAGCCGGTTTAAACCCGAAAATGCATCAGTATTTGAAGCAACCGCAATGGTAGTATCAGAATTGATTGAAAATGCAATAAAATATGGAAAATCACAGGATTTTACGGAATCAATTGATTTTACTTTTTCAGTCAAAGAAAAAGTAATTACCATTACAATCTCAAATCCCGTGGAAGATGGTAAGCACCTGTCTGAGTTTAGAGAACACATTCAGCAGATTAAGAACTGTGATGATCCCGCAAGATTATATACTGAAAGACTCCGTGAATTACTGGAAAGAAAACATGAGACAAAAGCACAATTGGGTTTATACAGGATTGCTTATGAAGGGAAATTTACCTTATCATATCAGTATGATAATAAACTGCTCACTGTGAATGCTGTGAGATATCTAGAGAAAAGAGATAGAGCATGAGAGAACTGACAGAAGGTTTATTAACAATTGCCATTGAAGAAAAGGACAATGAAGTTTGTCTGAAATTGGAAGGTGACAGCAGGGATATCGAACCGGCCGTTTTTCTTGATCCGTATTTTAAAGAAATTGTTGAGGAGATGAAATCAAAAGGCAAAAAGCTGGTAGTTGATTTCAGAAATTTAAATTCCATGAACTCTTCAACAGTTCTTCCTATCATTACATTTGTAAGAAACCTGGAGGAAGGCTCAATCAGTACTGAAATTGTTTTTGACCTGGAAAGCAACTGGCAAAAGGCTTCATTCATTCCTCTTTCGGCGATTACAAAATTTTATAAATTTGTAAAAGTAATACGATAAAGGTCTAATCATCCAGCCGTTTCAGGGCCACGAGGGTAATATCATCATCCCACTCATAATATTCCCGGAGTTCATACAATAGCTTCTCCACCATATTCCCTGGAGAACCGTTTCCGTATTCACACAGCATTTCCGCAAGTTTCTTGACACCAAACATTTTTCTTGGTCCTGATTTACTTTTCCCCCATGTTTTCTCCCACGCTTCGTTGATTCCGTCTGTATGTAAAAGCAGCATATCCCCCGGCTGCATTGTAAATTTACGGTCCTTATTGATACTATCGATATTGTCAATAAGACCTATCCATACCCCGTTGGTCGCTATTCGTTCAACGGTATTTGCTGAAGCCCTGTAAATCAGTATATCCAGGTGCATGCCCGCAAATGTAACCTCGCCTTTAGCATTTACCGATAGAGCATGGATGGTCATATATTTGTTATCACCCATTTTTCTGATATTCCCGGTAATCGTTCCGTTCACACGGGTGAGTAATTCCGAAGGTCCGATCCCCGGGGCCTGCCCGAGTGTCGTATGAATGGCTGTCTGCACCATCATCATAATAAGACCGGCGGGAACACCATGACCGGAAACATCTCCGATTATCACCCAATCCGCCGCTTGTGTATTTACAACATCATAATAATCTCCCCCCACCGAGGCAGCGGGTTCCATATAAGCGGCCAGCTCATAACCTTTTATACGGGGTTTTTCCGGAAGAAGGACAGTCTGTATCTTTTTTGCCAGCTGCATTTCTCCCCAGAGAGAGTTCATAGCCTTATTGAGTTCCCCTGTCCTCTCTTTTACCTTATCTTCCAGGTTTGCATACAACCGGGCATTATCAATCGAGATTGCAATCTGTGACGATAATATCTTTAATACCTGGATGCGTGCCGGTGTGAACGCATCGGAACTCAGATTATTCTCAAAATATAACAGACCGGTAAGTTTTCCCTGGTTAAGAATCGGCACACACAATACGGATTTGATCTTGTGTTCCATTATATAAGGATCATTTGTAAAGTCACCTGTTTCAGCTGCATTGGAAAGAATGACCGGTTCTTTGGTCCGGGAAACAAAATGGATTATAGATGTGCAAATATCTTTGTAATCACTCACGGGTATCGATTCGAGAACGGTGACATTATCCTGATCCACATGCCCGGCAGCTTCAACAAAAAATTTACCTTTTAAACGTAAAACCATTACCCCTTTCTCGGCCCCGGCATTTTCCATTGCCAGGTGCATCATTTTCTCAAGCAACCTGTCCAGAACAATTTCTCTTGAAATAGTCTGGGATGCCTTGATTATGGAGGACATATCCATGTAATTGGACGCTGAGCTGGATGATGAAGATGTATGTTGAATATCAATGGTAGCGGTATTTTCAATAACTGCGCCTGCTTTTTGTATCAAATGAGGGAACTGTTCCTCAAGTGCCAGTACTTTTGATACTGCTCCCCACATTGCATACTTGGAACAGGCATCTGTCATGTATGCTTTTGCAATCTTTTCATTTCCTCTTTCACTATAAAATTTCGCTGCCAGTTCATTTGCAATTGCTTCGTTATAATGAAACTGATTTTTTCTTGCAGATTCAATCGCATGATCATACAGTTTTGCCGCCTTTAGATACCTTTTCCGCATGCGGGCAATCTCTGCTTTAATAAGTAAATGCTTGTGAAGAAAGTTATCTGCACAGTTATTTGTCCATCGCTTGATTTTTCTCATGTTTTTCCGCAGCTGCCTGCGGTATGCTCTTCTTTGCTTCAGGTTGCCCTCGGCGATTAAGTCGATAAGCGTGAGAGAATCGTACATGAGAATTTCCGGGATAATAATGGATACAAGCACTTTATCGAGGAGAAATTCTATTTTCCGGGCCAGATCATAGACCTGGAAATATTTACCGTGGATAAAGCATATCTGCATACGAAAAAAACAGTGCAGCAGTATATTCTCCGAAAGGCGCTTTCTTAACAGCCGCTTCCGCTGCCTTTCCTCATCATACCTGTCACTGTTCATACTTGTGATATTCTCTGTCATATTTTTCATATTCAGATAATAGTGATTAAAATCCCGGTAAAATTCGATCAATGCCCCGGTTTTTGTACTCATAATAAATTTTTCATATTCCTTAAAATCAGCATAGATATCGTCAAGTCTGTCTCCCTTGATAATCCTGGTAAAATACAGTGTTATTAATGACCCGTTTGCATACTGCAGATAACCGTCTTCAAGGCTGTACTGGTATACTTTATGAAAATAGGAAATACTCATCCGGCAATGCGAATGAAAGGGCAGAATAAATTTGGCAAAACCATACAGGACAGTATCCCGGGCGGGTCCATAGTTACTTCTTTCGAGTGCATCGATGGCAGCCCTGGCTACCTTAAATGCCTTTTTGTAATTGTTATTATTCTGAATCAGGAGCATCGCCATTCCCAAAAGACCGGAAGGCGTAGTTTTGGTGAAACCATATTTAAGATACATATTAAAGGGTTTAAGGACCAGTTGTGCAAACACAAGGGTCCCCAGGGCGGCGGCAGCTGTTCCCATAATATTCGTAATATCGTGCATGGCAAGACGCAGGGGATCTTTCATTTCGGGCATGATTAATATTTTCCGGATCTTCCGGTCAAGCCCGATTCTCGTTAGATAGTAATCAAGGAGAATTTTGGATTTGGATGGGTAATGGGAGATTTTTCTGTACTTAATGACTTTAAGCCCCTCAATCCCCTCACGAATGGCATTATCGAATTCACCCTTGAGAACAAAGGAATTAACCATAAAATATGTTATCCGTAATCGTTCAATAGTGCTTCGGGTAAATTCCTCAAGAATATCATAAATTTTTCTTGTTTCCCTGAAATTTCTTAAGACATATTCACATTCCATTCTCCCGGAATACAGGGCATACGCCAGATCATAATTATTTTTCCAGGCATCCCTTTCAAGAAGGTTGATCCCGGTAGAGAAATAAGAACTCGCAGATTCGTACGCAGTCGACCGTTTTGATTTCTTTCCGGACATAAGATTAAGTTCGATAAGCCTTATTCGTTCTGCATCGTTTTTTAACATACTTTTTCCCCGGTTCCAGTGATCGGTAATAAAAATGACCTTATCATCCATATCTTCTTCACTTGTTTTATCAAGAAGAATAGAACCGATTTTATAATGCATTTCCGCTTTTACCCGATCAGGTATAATGGAATACGCGGCCTCCTGAATTCTGTCGTGATGAAATCTGTAAATCCCATTAATCAGGCTTATTAATCCTTCATCGATTGCCAGGGTTATAGCATAGAGCACTTTTTCAATTGGTTTATCTGTTATCTCGGATATGAGCTCAAGGTCAAACCTGTTCCCGATACATGCACATACCTTTAACATATTCTGGACTTTTTCCGGCAGGTTTTTTATTTTTTCCGCCAGAAGATCAACAACATTATCCGTGACATGCATCTGCCGTATTTCCTCAAGGTCCCAGTTCCAGCCGGACGCGGGATCAAAGGTAATTATTTTTTCATCATAAAGGATTTTCATAAATTGATTGACAAAAAAAGGCGTACCACTTGTTTTCTGATGAATAATCTCGGCAAGGGGCATGGATATTGGTTCGTCACATTTGAGAAAACTTGAAATCAGTTTATTGACATTTACCGTATCAAGCGGCTTAAGGATTATTTTACTGATTTCTATTCCAAGTTTTTCAAAATCTGTAAGGACAAATACCAGGGGATGAGACACATCCACCTCATTGTTCCTGTAGGACCCGATTAACAGGAAATATTCCAGATCCCCCTCGCCAACGAGATACCGGATAAGCTCCAGGCTGGCGGCGTCTGCCCATTGGAGATCATCAAGGAAAAGGGTAATCGGATGGTCTTTAGTACAGAACACTTTAAGAAACCTGGTAAAAACATAATTGAGACGGTTCTGGGCTTCCGTGGGTTCGATTTCCTGAAGGTCCGGCTGTTTACCGATAACAATCTCTGCCGACGGTATCATATCGGTAATAATTCTGCCATTGGGGCCCATGGCCTTCAACAGCTGCTTTTTCCAGGAGTCAATATGTCCCTGTGATTCTGAAAGTATCTGCTTGAAAAGACCCTGAAATGCCTGAATAATAGCACTGTAATGCACATCCTTTCTGAACTGATCATACTTTCCTGTAAGAAAATAACCCCTTTTCTCGATAATAGGTTTTTCCACTTCATGGATCAGGGCCGATTTTCCTACTCCCGGGAAACCGGTAACAAGAAGGATCTGACTGGCCCCCCCGGCTGCCTGCCTGAACGAGTTCATGAGTATTGCAAGTTCCTCATCCCTCCCAAGGATTACCTGCGGGATTAAGTATTTTACAGGAATATCTTTTTTACCGAGTTCAAAATTCTTAATAGCACCGCTTTTTTTGAACTGGTCCCGGCATGCAGCCAGATCCTCCATCAGTCCATAACCGTTTTGATACCGTTGCTCCGGTGTTTTTAAAAGCAGTTTTACAATAATATTGGAAATGGGGAGAGGAATAGCAGCATTAACGGCATGGGGAGGTTCGGGTTCTCTCGCTATATGCGAATGAATTATTTCCAGCGGATCATCAGATTTAAAGGGGACGGTCCCGGTAATAAAGTGGTAAAGGGTAATCCCGAGGGAATACAGATCAGCCCTGTAATCGATAGTCCGGTTCATTCTTCCCGTCTGCTCGGGGGCCATATAGATCAACGTACCCTGTATAACATGAGGGTTATAGATTTCCTGGTTTTCTTTGGTCAACACAGTGGATATACCAAAGTCGGTAATTTTTACTTCACGTGTTTTTTTATTGATGAGTATATTATTCGGTTTGATATCCTTGTGAATTATATTCCTGCTGTGCAGAACTGCCAGGGTTTCAGAAAGCTTGATCGCAACATCAAGGAAAAAAACAATATTTACATTTCCTTTGTTGATATATTCCTTCAGAGGCACACCATTAAAATCTTCCAGGATTATGGCAAAGGAATTGTCGATAGTGATAATTTCATATGTTTTTATTATCCCTTCATGATCAATGGATTTAATTATTTCATACTCCTGTTTGAACCGGGCAATTTCCGAATTTGAAGGGTATTCTGCTTTTAACACCTTAACGATAACGGAATTCTGTTCACTTTCTTTTTTTGCACGGTAGATGAGAGACCCTTTGGTCTCATCGATTTTTTCTATTATTTTGTATTCACCTATCCTGTCCATATAATCCTTTCCCGCAACTCTTTCGTTATCCGCTCTCTATCAATGTAAGCAATCCCCTGGTTAACGGCAAGGACTGCATAAATATATCAAATATAAAGATACAAGATAGTATGAAGGAAGCAGCCCGGTCACATGCCGAGGTATGTTTTTCGTATAACATTGTCATTCAGCAGCTTTTCCGAAGTTCCTTCTGTAATAATCTGGCCGGATGAAATAACATAATTTCGGGATGTCATTTTGAAAACAGTACTTATTTCCTGCTCAACCAGCAATATACTGATTCCCCGTTTATTAATTTCCATTATCTTTTCAAAAACCTCCGCACGGACAATAGGTGCCAGGCCGATCGATGGTTCATCAATACAGAGAAGCCGGGGTTGGGACATCAGTGCACGGCCGATTCCAAGCATCTGCTGCTCCCCGCCGGACAGGGTACCGGAAATTTGCCTGGTTCTGGATTTCAGTTTTGGGAAAAGCTGGTAAACAATATCAAGGTTTTCTTTTATTTTTACCTTTTTCCTTTCAAGAAAAGCACCGGCAAGCAGATTATCCAGTACAGTCATTTCCCGGAAGGGCTTTCTTCTCTCGGGACAGAGCACCAGGCCGTTACTGACTATTTTGTGGGCCGGCATTTCATCGATTCTTTCCCCGTTAAAGACAATCAATCCATCGATTGTTATATCCCCGCCGATTATACCTTTTGAGACTTTTTTTCTCCATGCAATGAGTCCTGATATTGCCTTTAAGGCCGTGGACTTTCCTGCACCGTTGGGGCCGACCAGGCCAACCAATTCACCTTTATTCAGAGACAGATTGATATCGTTCAAAATCATCGCTTTGTTGAATACAACTCTTAAGTTAATTACTTCCAATTGCATACTCAAACATCCCCCTTGCCAAGATAGGACTCAATGACAAGCTTATCCTTCATCACTACTTCCGGTGTATTGTCTGCTATTATCTCCCCGAAATTGAGAACAATAATTCTCTCTACTATCCTTACCAGCTGCTTTAATTTATGTCCAATAATAACCATGGCAGGCCCTTCTTTGTGCATACTGTTGAACTGCCCACCGCTGTGAAGCTGCATAATCGATTCTGCCATCAGATCGGTTTCCGCCGGACTCAATCCCCCGAAGGGCTCATCAAGAAAGAGTAGTTCCGGTTCAGTTGCAACGGCCCGGGCAATTTCAAGCAACTTGAGTTCCCCCTGGGAAAGGGCAGAAGCTTTATTAAAAGCCTGATCTGAAATACCCACAAATTCAAGAACTTCCAGGGCCCGGGTGTCTATCTTTTTGAGCCATTCTCCTTTTTTCCGTATCCTGGATGAGAGACAGGATAATTTCACATTGGCTATAACGGGTAGGGCTGTGAATGGCCGCATATTCTGAAAAGTTCCGGAAATTCCAAGATTAACGATATTCCATGTATGAAATTTATGTATTTTTTCTCTTTTAAAGACAATACTGCCCGAATCCGGTTTTAACAGGCCGATAATTAATTTAAGGAGTGTGGATTTGCCTGCTCCATTTGGGCCGATGAGGCCGACGATTTCATTTTTACCAATACTGAATGATACATCCTTTATCGCATGCAGACCGCCGAAAGATTTATTAAGGTGATTGATATCAAGGAACCGGTGATTTTCATTCATGGGTTTCTCCTGATCCAGTCTGAAATGCTGAACGCCTGACCTTGCCGAATTCTATTCTCGGTAAATCACCCCGGAATTCCACCATGTGCGGTATTTTATAGGCAAGTTCCATATTATCTTCACAGTACTCAATTATATCTTCTTCGGATATTTTCCCCTTTGCAGCAGGTAAGAGCACAACATAGGCTTTAATGACGAATGTGCCATCTGAATTTTTCATTCCGGCAATAGCAGCATCTTTTACCGGGCCATACTCATATATCGTTTCTTCAACTTCCCGTGTATATACAATATAATCCCCACTGGGAATACGGTCACATTCCCTGGCATAAAAGTAAAAATATCCTTCATTATCCATCCGGACCATGTCCCCGGTTCGGAACCATACCTCTCCGTCTATCTCGATAAAGGCTTTTTTTGTCTCTTCGGGGCGATTCCAGTACCCCTTCATAATATGGGGCCCTTTAACAATCATTTCACCGATTTTATTAAGTGGAGTAAACTGATTATTTTCTGTATCCCAGACAGCGGCTGTTGTAT
The DNA here is from genome assembly GCA_016935735.1 of Spirochaetales bacterium. Lineage (GTDB taxonomy): Bacteria > Spirochaetota > Spirochaetia > SZUA-6 > JAFGRV01 > JAFGRV01. Next base: position 9,170 of record JAFGQK010000179.1, read on the forward strand.
CCGGAAGAGGCAGGCCAAAGGATCCGAGAATTGACCGCTTATAGGGGCTGATATGTGTAATACCGCAGGTTTCCGTCATTCCATATGCTTCATGGATTTTTGTATTCGTCCTGTCTTTCCAGGAATCAAAGATTGACTCATATAATATATCTGCAAAACTTATAATTAATTTCAAACGCGTCCAGTCAATATAATGGGTTTTTTCATACACCGACAATTTACGGAATAACAGCGGCGGGCCTGAGAAAAGCGTCACCTGGTATTTTTCAATGGTGAAGATTATATCTTCTAAGTCCATGGCCGGATATAAAATCAGGGTAAAACCGGAACAGAGGGAAAAAAGCATGGTGGATACCTGGCCGTAAACGCTGAATAAAGGGAAGTCCGATAATACAACCTCATTCCCTTCATCAAGCACAGGCCAGTTGTTTTTCAACTGGATGACAGCAGCAACCAGGTTATAATGAGTAAGAACTGATGCTTTCGGTAACCCTGTAATCCCGCATGAATAAGAAAGGCAGGCGATATCATTTCGTGGTTCTACCGGGATCCGGGGCATATCCGGGACTCTCCTTAAGATTACCTTTTTAAACCAGTATATGTTCATTTGGTTTCGATATGCCTTTACAGTCCGTTTTACAGCAATTCGTGTTTTTCGGATGGCCAATTTCCTGATTATGCGCTTAAAGAACGGCAGGTTTTCACAAATATTGGTAAGAACCGTAATATCCGGTTTAATTTCAGATTTGATAACATTATCAAAAAGGATGGTTTCGCAAATTAGTATTCTTGCCTTACTGTCTCTAAACTGAGATGCGAGTTCTCTGCTTGTATAATGCGGATTAATTGAAGCAACACTTGCTCCTACCTTCAGTGCGGCCAGATATGAAATAACATGCTGGGGTGAATTCAGTAAATATAATGCAATCGTATCATTCTTCTTTATACCCATTTTAATAAGAGCGCCGGCAAAAGAATCAATGAGCTTTTGCAGCTTCAGGTATATTATTTTTTTACCATAAAAGACAAGGGCGGTTTTACTCCCGAATTCTAAAGCTGTCTGTGCAAAAAGATCATAGACAGAAACATCGGGGACCTCTATCTCCTCCGGAATATCATCAGTATAAAACTTCAGCCAGGGTCTGCTCAGGTAGACTTCTTTATTCACCATTACATATCCTCATTTCCATATAAACCATTTCTGCTGTTTTAATAATATTTAAAAGGCCGCTCGCAAAATCTGCAGATTTTCCGCAACGCATGGTTTTTATGACCGCACCGGGAGCAGGTTTTTTCGATCTTGTCGATTATCCACTGTATAAACCCGGAAGGCATATACAGCAAAATTATTAAAACAATTGCTGCAAAAAAAAGTGTTCGAAATTGAGGCAGAAGCTGGAACACTTCCATCAGGGGGAAGAGAATATAGACCGCTGCAACAGAGCCGTAAATTGTACATACTCCCCCGAATACGGCATAGATAATAATGGTAAAGGAGGTACTCACGCTCAGGGTTGACGGCCCCGCGATCCTCATAAAATGGGCATATACTCCTCCTGCTATACCTGCAAATAATCCACTCAGGCAAAAAGCGAGAAGCTTATATTTGGTCGTATTTATCCCTGATACTTTCAGGCTCACCTCATCTTCACGGATTGCATGAAAAATGATACCGACATTCGATTGTGTCAGTTTGTACATTACAGTGCAGGACCCCAGCATCAGGAGGGTCACAATATAGTAATCCCCAATCCTGGAGCCGGTAAGCTTATCCAGGCCCGAAAGCCCGAGTTCCCCGCCGGTAATACCCGGGAGGGCATTTACCACACCGGTAAGAATGATGGGAAAGGCTATTGTCGTCAGGGCCAGGTAAATTCCCTTCAGCCTCAAACAAGGGAAACCGATAATCAGACCTGCCAATACGGCAACAAGGCCACTGAGGGGGATACTTCCCGCAGGGGGTATTTTCAATAAAAGATTGAACAATGCGGAGGAATATGCCCCGACACCGAAAAACAGGGCGTGGCCGAAATTGAGCTGGCCTGCAAAACCGGATAAAAAGTCCCAGCTGGCTGTAAGCATTGCAAAAATCGCGGCCAGAATAAGAACGCGCATCAAATATGAATCAGGGAGTATAACCGGAAGAACCAGCAGGAACAAAATAAATAGGATAGTTATTACTTTTGTCGGGAGAATGATGATCTCTTCCTTGATTGTCACAAAAAGTCTTCTTAGATAAACAAGAATAGACATAGTTATTCTCCTTCGATGGATACGCCAAACAGGCCTTCCGGTTTGATTATCAGGACTATAATCAGTATGGTAAGTGCAACTGAACCTTTTAAAAATGATCCCATAGGTAACAGGAAAACAATAATGGCTTCTGTAAGTCCCATTATAAAGGCCCCGATAATGCTTCCTTTAATGCTGCCCAGGCCCCCGAGGACTACAACAGCCATCATTATAATCAAGGGCGACAGCCACATGTGAGGGTGAATAACTGTCAGGGGAATGACAATTGCACCGGCAAATCCTGCAAATCCGACAGAAATACCGATAGTTACCAGGGCAATCATGGATTCATTCATTCCCATGAGGTTTGCCGTTTCCCTGTCCTGTGCTGTTGCCCGGATAGCAAGCCCAAGTTTTGTTTTCATCAACAGGAACCAGACCGATATCAGTAGTATTACCATGAAGATAAATGTGAATACCTGCTGATAGGTTATTTTCACTCCGAAGACCACCGTGAATCCTTCCACAAGTACGGGAACACTTAAGAATTCAGCGCCGAAGTTAAGTATCATAATTTCCTGAAAAATCATGGCAAGTGCTATAGTAGCAATTATCGTTGCCGCAGGATGCACCCTGATTTTTTCAATTATCAATTTATAACTGGCAAGTCCAAGGATTGTTACAAAAATTATGGCCGCTCCCATCGCCAATACAGGATGAAGCCCGAAACTGTTGGTCCCGGCATAAATACAGAATGCTGCCAGCATATAAAATGCCGTATGGGCTATATTTATAATCCTCGCAACACCGAATACCAGGGAAAAACCTATCGCAAGAATGGAATAAATACTGCCGTTTATAAGGGTACTGATTATGATATCAACAACCAATTCCCGCCTCCTCAATATGTATAACCCGAAATTGGCGGCTTCCCTCTGCAGCGGGCAGGAGAAAGCCGGAACTTATTGCAAGTGACTCATTGATAAGCTTCAATCATCCATGGCGGGAATTTTACGGGAGCCACACCCTCGTAACTGATAGCCGGTGCATTATCCGAGGCTTTCCAGTTATTGGGCCATATCCCTTTAAATGACCCATCCTGCCACTGGCCGGCCATAATAATTGAATATCCCGGCCCCCAGATGGAATCGTGATTTTCATCTACTTTATAAGTTCCGGAAGAAGTCTCTACTTTAAGGTTTTCAAGTATAGGGATTAATGCATCGGCATCGAGGGTTCCTGCTTTTTCGATAGCCGTACGCAGCAGATTTGAAATTGCCGAATGGGTAAAAGCAGTATATGACGGCATTTCCCCATATTTTTTCCTATACGCGTCAATAAACTTCTTCGAGGTTTCATTTATGGTAATATTCTCAAGATAATTGGCTGATGTAATAACATATTCACACTTGCCTTCTGTTGTTTCCCAGAAATCAAACCGTGCAGCCTCAACATTGATGCCTGTCATAAGTGCAGGTATTTTCAATTCACCAGCCTGTCGTACAAATGTAACACCCACGGAAGAAGAAAAAACCGTGAAAATAATATGTGCTCCGGACCGCTGGATCGCGGATAATTCTGCCGTTACATCTGAAGCTGTCTGGGAGGGCTGCCAGATACCTGCCAGTTCCATACCCATTGCAGGTATGGTACTTTTGGCAGCTGCTATAACAGGTTCAACCCACTGTACCTTTTCTGCCACAACAGCTACCTTAATGGCCGGCAGATTAAGGGTTTTCTTGAGCACGGCTGCGATATACCCGAGATGAATAAAACTATTCTTAACAAGGTATGAACTGTTCAGGGGTGAGCCCCTGAAAAAATATTCATACCTGTCATAATCTTCCTTTACCCGTTTATTCAGCTCAGCACTTGCGGGGCCGACTGAAATAAAGATCGTTTTCGCGTCCATGGCTATATCCTGCATGGCCAGAACGGCTTCGGTCCTGAATCCGCCGATAACAAAATTCACCTTTTCCTGTGTTATCAGCCGTTCCATGGCATTTGCGGCATCTGTAATACTTGCTATCTCATTTGAATCGGCCTTTATAAGTTCGATTTTTTTCATTTCATTGCCGACCTTTATGCCGCCGGAACTGTTTATTTCTTCCATGGCCAGTTCTGCTCCATTCCAGTGCCCCTTACCCTGGGAATACTGCATCGGACCGATGACGCCAATCTTGATTACATTTGAATCACCTGCTTTTGAACAAGACCAGGAAAAAAAGATTCCTGCAATCAGAAAAAGTACACCAATTCGCCTTAAAATTGATATATTCATATAATTCTCCCACAAAACATATAATTTCTATTAATTTTAGTGAAAAGAAAATATAAATTCAAATTCAAAAGCAAAATTCAGGATTAATTAATTCATTTTAACATAATCCCGATAGGTATTAGTGATAATTTCTTTCATCATTATCACTACAGAAAAAAAGCCTGCATGTACAGTACATGCAGGCTTGAATTGAATTGAACTCTTTAACGGTTGTTATTTTACGAATTCCAGCTCTGCCAGGTTAATTCCCTTGTAGCAGTCATTAAATCCGAAAACAGGATAAAGCTGGGATTCCCTGGATTCGCCGCCATCATTATCTGCAAGGGCGATATTAAAGCCGATTTTACTACCGGCAACGGGTTTTCCAAGATTTACCATGTATTCCAGTACCGAACCATCGGCACTCCATACTGCTGAACATTCATAGCTGCCGCCGCCAAAATCTTTATTTACAAGTGTTCTGAGCTGTGCGAATTTGCTATCTACATCGACAAATACCTCAACACAATCATTTTCCCATTCATTCCCTGCACCGGTATTTAATTTGTCATCTTTCCTTATTACATAACCATAAAGAATACTGCCATTGTACAGGGCACCCCATTCACCATACAAATCATTATAATCTTTGTTGAATCTCTCATCCCGGGTATTTAACTGGTTAAAAACAAGTTGATGTTTTACTGCATCCGCCCATTCACCGTCTGTGTATTTTCCGTCGAGGGTAATCTCTCCCTTTGCAGGTTTTGCCTTGAACGGAACCAATACATGTAATGGTTCTGCTTTATCCGAAGCGGTGCCACATACCAGTGTCCCTAAATTTATTCCTTTATAGCTGTCATTCTGTCCGGTAATAGGATACAGCTGATAATCCCTGCCGCTCCCGTCATTATCTGCCAGGGCCAGTGCCCAGCCGCAGGTTAATCCGTCCAGGTTTGCTTCCGGCATGTCCACAGAATATTCCAGCACTGTGCCATCGGCACTCCACACCGCTTTCTGGACCCCAGCAAACTTGGCGCTTGCAAAATCTTCCCCGATAAGGGTACGCAGTTGAACGAATTTCCCTTTTTGCTCTATCATTACCTCGACACAGTCACTTTCCCAGACATTTTCTGCACCGGTAAAGGTCTTGTCGTCTTTTCTTATCACCATTCCGTACAGTGTTTTACCATTATAAAGAACAGTCCAGTCACCGGATATATCATTCTGGTCTTTCGGGGGACGCAGATCAGCGACATTCAGCTGGTTGTAACCGAGAGAATACATATTTCCCTCTTTCCATTCGTCCTTCCCAAGAACCCCATCAATAACCGGGACTGTCGTGGCTTTTACAGCAATAAAAGCGGGAACAGCTCTTCCTGCCGGTTCAACGGCTTTCACTTCTTCCTTTACCTCTTCGGTTACTTTATCTTCTGCCGGTGTTTCTTCCTTTGTTGTCTTTTCTGTACTCACGCAGCCGAAAATAATCAGACTTAACAGTAAAAACAGTAAAAAAACTCTTTTCATCATACACTCCTTCTTGAATTTTCCTTAATTTAAAAAAAAGGAACTCATTCCCTTTTATTAATGTGGGATAATGATAACCAAACTTATCTTTCATTGCAAGCATTTTTTTTAATAATTATTTAAGGATTTTACTGTATTATCGACATTTTTATAAGCCCGGGATAAGCTATATCCGGCTATAAATCTTATTTTGGAAAAGGAAGCAATTAAAAAGTTACTTATTGGCATTAATGATAAAGGATTGATTAAATCCGCTAATTCAGGTATTCTTTTTGACAATGAACCGATTTTTAACTATCCTGGTACCGGCATCCATCATCATTCTCCTTCTCTCATGCACCAGGAAAGCACCGGAAATATATGAGTATTACTGGCAGCTTAATATGATAAAGGATACGGAGAAAAACCGTATCTACGAGAAATTGAGCTTTTTTGTTAATGCAAATGACGATGACGGGTTTGATGATATTGAAAAATTATACCTGATAAATAATAAGGAGGAACTTTTCTGGGAGATCAATCCCCGGACATGGCATAAAGTAAATGTCCAGGGGGAAACATGGATTGGCTCAAATGGCGTCCGGATGCAGAATTACTCCGATATTCCGGGGGGAGAATACCGGATAGTACTGGAAGATATAAGCGGGGAATATGATGAGGAAACCTTTCTTTTAACCAGGCTGGATGTACAGAAACAAAAAATCGTATTCCCGGCACCGGTTATAAAAAATAAAAGGCTGTTCATAAAAGGAAACAGTCCGGTCTATTCACTCTGGATTTATGATAAGAAATGGAATTTCATTCAACCCCATTTTGAAGTGAAACAGGATGGATTCGATTATCAAAGAGTTCTTGCACGAAAGCAGGAACTTGCAGATGGCTTTTATTATTATATTTATATTTTTGACAACTCGATAAAGAGAGGGATTATTTCCGGCCCTTTTTATTTTTTCATTGAATAAGAATATTGTTTTTTTCTTTGGTATTGATGAAGAATACTGTACAAAATGGTCTTTTTATCTTAAACTGCGTGTATTGATGAAAAGACAAGATCATAGTATATAACAGGCTGCTTTTTCAAGGCAGCTTTTTCTTTACCAGAAACAGCATCACATCCCCAAATCCGAATTTCTTGGCCAGGAAATCCATGATACTTTTCAATGGCTTTGGTGCTATCCCGGCAGCGAGTCCGCCCCAGGTAACGGTTTTTTGAATGGAAAAACCTGTGTTTATAAGAAGCCGGGATAATGTTGCCCTGGAAAAAAGGTAAAGATGATCCGCTATGGCAGATCTCCATTTTTCCTTAAAAAGTTGTGCCTGGAAACCGTCTATATTCGGGGTAGTGATGACAGCGATCCCTTTATCTGCAAGGATCCTGTGCACTTCCAGGAGCAGGGAAATAGGATCCGGGACATGTTCAATAAGATGGGAAAAATGTATGACCGAAAAAAAGGACTCGGGAAACCGGGCCTGGTGAAGGGTTCCTGCGAATATGTCCACTCCCCTTTTTTCCTTTCCGTATACTGCGGATTCCTTACAGATATCCACACCCTGCACATTCCATCCCTTTTCCCTTATATACGCGCAAAGCATCCCGGTGGCACATCCTATATCCAGGAAATTTCTGTTCCGGAATGAATCGGCAGGCATCGAGTCAAATCCGATATCGTTCAGTCCCAGCTTCATAAGGGAGAAAAAATTTTCTTCATTTTCGAGTTCATATTTAAAATAATTTTGCGCATATCTTTTTTTTAAATCGGAAAAAACCGGTACCGGATTCTGGTATACAAAATGACATGCCCGGCACTGTACAAACCGGTAATCATCACTTTTCAAATACTCCGTACAGTCGGATGATCCGCAGATTCTGCATGAATTTTCTTTATAGCGTTCCGTTTCAGGCTTACTTGAATAGGTTTTCATATTTTGCTTTCATTAAAGAGGAAGTTCTTTAACTCCCGGATACATTCTGCTTTGTTTGTTCCGCTTCCTAATATTTATTCCCTTTCCCTGTTTTTCAAGGTTACTTATCCATCATTATATTCACTTATAGGATATGTAACAAGTAGTAGTTATTTCAGCAGAGTAAAATTTTCCAACTGTTTTTTTCACTATGCAACTATGTATTTTCAATATGCGGCAGCTCCTGCTCTTTATTTCTTATAATGACAGAAATACAGGAGATATTCCAGGTGGATATACTGATTTTGACAAATTCACACAAATGCACTATTATTACGGTGAAACTATTAAATTAAAATCGGCAGGACAACTGTCAAAATCATATTCATAAAGATTCCTTATATGAACAGGAGAATACTGGTTGGAAACAAATAAAATAACTGATTGTTTCATAAGCAGATATATAAAGAAAAAAAGTGATTGTCTGGAGAGATTAGCCAGTGAAATAGAAAATTGTAACCTGAAAATAAATAATGAAGAATGGAAGGAATTAATCACCAGGATTAAACAGGAAAAATCAACACACATCCTTAATGGATTATGGCATATTGCACTGTGCAGCGGGCCGAACAATGAAATGAAGGAATTGTCTATAGCGTACATCCGGGAAAAAGGCTATGAAAAACGCAAGTGGGCAATGACCTATCTTTATAAATACTACCCGGAATATGTCACAAAGTTAATAGATGATGTAAGCCTTTCAAAAGACGCAACGATATTGTTTTCATGGGCAATGGTACTTGACCGGATAGATGACAGTAAAAAAATGGAACTGGTACTTAAAGCGTATGATTATGCAGATCCTTTTCATCATACCCTGCATGAAGGTCTTGAATATGTTTTAACGAAAAATGGGACACGAGAACATCTGGAGTATTTCAATACTATGATAAAAAATCACCCGGAATTAAAGGAGAAATATAAAATCCCGGCTGCAATACTGGAAAAGAAATTCAGCCAGTAATGATTGTTGAATCACAAAATAAGAGCAACCTTAGGCCAAAAGTCCTATATAAAAAACGGTTATATGGCTTATTTTATTATAAGCATAATTATTATAATATTGATACATAAAAAATAGCATGAACATAGGGGAAATCAATATAGGTCCCTTTGTGTTAATGATTGTTAAAAAGGAACATATGAGTCAAAATCCAGCTCAAAGAATGTAAAGAATTGAATGACTCGATGTGACTGAAAGAACGGAGATATACAGCCCGGGAATAGATATAAGAAAATTCTACGGCAATAGTGAAATTCTGCATAAAGTGGAAACACTGGCGGAATTTCATAAATAATATGCCTACCTCTTCTAAGAGCGGGAAGGACCTTTTATGGTTCTTTCCGCTTTTTTTCTTTGAATTTGAATGAAATACACAATATATTATTAAAAGAAGCGGATAAGGAGACGAAATATGAAGGCATTACTGATTGTTTGTTTGATATGTTTGTCTTTATTTCCATTAAAAGCAGACGATTTTTACCGTGAACTGGAAAGGCTGGGTAATGACTGGTTTGCCTTTTATGAAATAATAAAGGATCTTGATATAACTAATGAAGATGAAGTGCTTCCGGCATCCCTGGATGATTTTACTTTTATTCTTTCCGATACAATGCTCTTTGTGGATGAACAATTAAAGCAGCCTATTGCTGATGCAGAATTAAGCGGATACCTGGAGATTTTAAGAATGAATATAGATTTGTTATTCGATCTGGAAGACAGTGATGAGCAGGAAATGCTCAATATCCTTAAAGATATGGCCAGGACTTTTTTTAATCTCTGTGAACACTGCGGGATTCATCCCGGGGAATAAAAGACAGGATAAAAAAACTTTTTTTGCCTTTAAACTCCCTTGACACAATATCAATAAATATGCATATTATACCGAAAATTTATTTAAAGCATTCATGGTGAGTGTAGCTCAGTTGGTTAGAGCGCCAGTCTGTGGAACTGGATGTCGTGGGTTCAAACCCCATCACTCACCCGGAATATGTATTTTCGGTTGCTATCCGGCAATCATGACCTCCTTATTTGTCAGAATCCGGAAATACGAAACACGGTTTGCGTCCGTAGCTCAGGTGGATAGAGCGCCGGACTTCGAATCCGTAGGTCGCAGGTTCGAGTCCTGCCGGGCGTGAAATTGATGTAGTGTGCAATTGAAAACGGGCCGTTAGCTCAGCTGGTAGAGCAGCAGACTCTTAATCTGCGGGTCGAAGGTTCGATCCCTTCACGGCTCAATTCAGATAGGGAAGGATTTATTTTTTTCTATTTCATGAGTTGACTTTTATTATCTTTTATGTATATACTACGTAAGAGGATTGAGTTTTTCCCACTCTATTTGAAAGTAAAAGGGTTCACCCTGGATAAATGCAGATCTTTGACAGGGAAAATCAGATGGTTTTGAATAAAAAATGCGAGAGACGGGCGAGAGTGGTGAAATTGGCAGACACGCTAGACTTAGGATCTAGTGCCATACGGCGTAAGGGTTCAAATCCCTTCTCTCGCAACGGTATGAATATATGAGTTTTTTTTTAGCAGTCAGGTATTTAACCCTTTATGGAGAAAATAGAATGAATGTATGCGGGAGTAGCTCAGTGGTAGAGCTTCACCTTGCCAAGGTGGATGTCGCGGGTTCAAGTCCCGTCTCCCGCTTTTTTGAAATGAACATATGCGGTCCCGGGAAATCAATAAAGAATTTCGGCGGGTCGCTTTATTTTTTTATAATAGAAATAATTCTACCTTATTTAGTAATAACATTTATAAATGGAAGAATCATATGGCGGTAAATACTGAAGAAGAAAAAAAAATCTATAATGCCCAGTTTGAACTTAAGGATAATTCACGGATCCTGCTCAAGATTACCATCCCAAAAGAAGAAGTGAAAAAGGAATATGATGTTCTTATAAAGGATTATTGCGGGAAGGTTCAGATAAAAGGATTCCGTAAAGGAAAAGTTCCCCCGGATATACTGAAAAGGAAATTCGGTGAATCAATAAGAGCGGAATCCGAACAGAATATGATTGAAAAAATCCTTGAAGATGTATTTAAAGAAGCTGAATACAAACCCCTTCCCTATGCCCAGCCTGAATTAAATAATAAAAGCGATTTTGATATAGAAAAGGACTATACGTTTGAAATTACCTATGACTCATATCCGAAGATAACAATTGAAAAATACAAAGACCTGGAACTTAAAAAAATGATCCCGGACATAACAGAAAAGGACATTGAAAATGAACTCAAAGCCCTTCAGGAACAAAATGCAATAATCCAGGAAAAAAAAGACAGTACTGTGGAAAAAGACAATGTGGTAACGATTGATTATGTGGAAATAGACAATGATGGTAATGAAATAGTACCGACCAAACGGGAGGCATTTTCGTTTACCGTTGGAAGCGGGTATAACCTTCACAAGATCGATGATGATATAATCGGGATGAAAAAAGATGAAGAAAAGGTGTTTGAAAAAACTTATGAATCAGATTTTAATATAAAAGAGCTTGCAGGAAGGACAATAAAGTTAAAAGTAAAAGTTCAGGCGGTGAAAGAGAAAAAACTCCCGAAACTTGACGATGAGTTTGCCCAGGATGTAGGTGAGAAATACAAAACGTTTTCAGATTTAAAGAAAGATATAGAATCACGTTTACAGGAAGCAGCAGATAATAAAGTCCGGGAAAATATGATCTCGCAGCTTATTGAAAAGGTAGTGAAATCATCTGAAATTCCCCTTCCCAAATCCATGGTGGAAAGTGAACTTGCCATGAGATGGCATAAACTTCTCCATCAGTATCATACAGATGAACGCCTGCTCATAAAAGAACTGGAAAAACAGGGGAAAACAAAAGAAAAGGTGCTTGAAGAATGGAAGCCGAAGGTGGAAGAGGGTATCTGTTCCGCTTTAATCGTGGAAAAGATGATCGAACTGGAAAAGATTGAAGTAACAGAAGAAGAAATAAACACCGAGATGGAGAAGTTAGCTCAATATCAAAACAGCACGATAGAAGTAATGAAAGATTATTATGAAAAAAATAATCTTATGAGTAATCTGGAAACGATGCTTTCAAGGAAGAAATTATTCGATCTGCTTTTATCAAAAGCAGAAATTAAAAAAGGTAAAAAGATTAAGTATGTGGATTTAATGCAGGAAAATTATTAATATAAAGAGGATCGGTACATACTTAAGTAACAATAGGGAGGCTGCATAATGAGAGAAAGATCCGGGAATCTTGTACCATTTGTTATTGAACAAACAGGATTAGGGGAACGCTCGTATGATATCTTTTCCAGACTCTTAAAAGACAGGATTGTATTTGTCGATGGTGAGATTCTGGATGTAACGGCAGATCTGGTTGTAGCACAGCTTCTTTTTCTGGAATCCCAGGATCCGGAAAAAGATATTCATGTATATATCAATTCACCGGGGGGAATTGTGACTGCCGGATTAGCTATTTATGATACTATCCAGTATATTAAACCTGACGTGCAGACGATTTGTATGGGTCAGGCAGCTTCAATGGGAGCTCTCCTTCTTGGCTGCGGCACCCTGGGGAAGCGGTTTGCTCTTCCCTCTTCCCGAATCCTTATTCATCAACCATGGGGCGGGGTATCAGGCCAGGCAGAAGATATTGGCATCCAGGCCAGGGAGATAATACGATTAAAGAAACTCCTTATAGAGTATTTTGCAGCTCACACAAACAGGAACGAAGAACAGGTGGCAATGGATCTTGAAAGGGATTTCTTTATGTCTGCAGAAGAGGCCGTGGAATACGGTCTTATTGATAAGGTTTTAAAGAGGGAGAAAAATGGGAAGAATAACGAGAAACAATAGAGCAAAGGTATGTTCTTTTTGCGGCAAAACAGCAGATATTGCACGCAGACTCATCGCAGGACCTGGCGTATATATATGCGATGATTGTGTCTTTGTGTGCAAGAAAATCCTCGATGAAGAAGAAGATACCTTATCAACCCAGATAGTCCAGGATACACCAAGGCCAAAGGAAATAAAAAAGTATCTTGACCAGTATGTAATAGGCCAGATAAAGGCAAAAAAAACCCTCTCTGTGGCGGTGTATAATCATTATAAAAGGATTGCACTTAACAGATATATAGATAAGAATATAGATATCGAGAAATCAAATGTTCTTATTATCGGTCCGACAGGTACAGGAAAAACCCTCCTGGCAAGAACCCTTGCGAAAAAACTCAATGTTCCTTTTGCAATTGCAGATGCAACAACCCTTACAGAAGCCGGGTATGTCGGTGAGGATGTCGAGAATATTCTTCTAAAACTTATTCAGAATGCAGGCAGCCATAACAATATCCCCGCGGCTGAAAGGGGAATAGTGTATATAGATGAAATCGATAAGATAGCACGGAAAGGTGAAAATATCTCCATAACGAGGGATGTATCCGGTGAAGGGGTTCAACAGGCACTTTTAAAAATTATCGAAGGAACAGTCGCATCCGTTCCTCCCCAGGGTGGAAGAAAGCACCCGAACCAGGAAATGTTAAAGATCAATACGGAAAATATACTCTTTATCTGTGGTGGTGCATTCGTCGGTCTTGATAAAATAATCGAAGCACGGACATCCCAGAATCCCATGGGATTTGGAGCAGATGTAAAGTCTGTGAAAGAAAAGGATCTGGTGGAACTATACTCGCATCTCCATCCGGATGATCTTATTCGATTCGGGCTTATTCCCGAGTTTGTAGGAAGACTTCCCATTATTGTTACCCTGGAAGAATTAAACCTGGATGCCCTGAAACGTATTATTACAGAACCGCGGAATTCAGTGGTAAAACAATACCAGGAATCTCTTAAATTGGATGATGTCGAGCTTGTTTTTGAAGACGCTGCAATTGAAGCAATAGCCGGCAGGGCGGTAAATCAGAAAACAGGGGCAAGGGGTTTAAGGGCAATCGTCGAATCCCTGATGGTTGATGTCATGTATGAGCTCCCTTCTTTAAAAGGAAAAAAGAAAGTTGTCATTACAAAAGAAGTTGTAGAGAATAACAATAAACCGGAAATTATTTTTATTAAAAATTCCAGTAAAAAGAGTGCATGAAAACAATTGAAGGTGCCCTTTTAAAATTGCAAAAACAACATATTGCAATGGTTCCTTTAAAAGATATAGTCGTCTTTCCCAGTATGGTGTTTTCTTTTTTTGTAGGAAGAAAAAAATCGATACGTGCTGTGGAAGAAGCGATGGAAAAAAGTAAAATTATTTTCCTTACAACACAGATAGAGAGAGAGACGAAAGATCCGGAAAAAGATGATATCTATTCCGTGGGAACCCTGTCAAAAATACTCCAGATGATGAAACTCCCGGATGGAACACTGCGGCTTCTCGTAGAGGGATATGAACGTGCCCGGATAGTGAAATATGCAGAAGCACGACAATTGTTCAGAGTGCAGGTATCGTTAATTAAAGATGAAGTCGAACTTACCCCGGAACTGAATGCGCTTGTTAAAACCGTAAAAAACGAATTTACGTCATATTTACAGCTTTATAAGAAAATATCCCTTGATGTAGTCTCGACAATAGAAAAAATCGATTTTCCCCACAGACTTGTCGATACCATCTGCTCCCATGCGCCATTAAGAATTGAAAAAAAGCTCGAGCTTATCTCTGAAATAAATCAGAAACGCAGACTGGAAAATCTTGCAGTGATTCTTTCCAGTGAAAGAAAACTCCTTGAAATCGAACAGAAAATAAAGAAGAAAATAAAAACTAAAATGGAAAAAACGCAAAAAAATTATTTTTTGAATGAACAGCTTAAGGAAATAAAGAAGGAACTGGGCAAAGGCTTTGATGATCCCACAGGTGCACAGGAAATGGAGGAACGATTAAAGGGCAAGGGACTTCCGGCAGATGTCTTTGTTAAATGTGAAAAAGAGTTAAAACGTCTCACCAGGTTACAACCTGCTTCCCCGGAGTCCGGTGTGATACGTACCTATCTTGAATGGATAGCTGATCTCCCATGGAAGGAAACGACAGAAGACAATAAGGATATAGAGAATGCGCAAAAAATCCTTGATGAGGATCACTTCGATCTTAAGGAAGTAAAAGAGAGAATTCTCGATTTTATTGCTGTTCGCCAGTTAAAAGAAAGTGTAAAAGGCCCTATTCTCTGTTTTATCGGACCGCCGGGAACCGGGAAAACATCATTAGGCCGGTCTGTTGCCCGGGCCCTGGGAAGAAACTTTGTACGTATTTCATTAGGAGGTGTAAGGGACGAGGCAGAGATCAGGGGACACAGGAAAACCTACATAGGATCTCTTCCCGGGAAAATCATTCAATCGATGAGAAAAGCCGGGACAATAAATCCTGTATTTCTACTTGATGAAGTGGACAAGATGAGCTGTGACTTCAGGGGTGATCCGGCAGCAGCGCTTCTTGAAGTGCTTGATCCGGAACAGAACAATACGTTTATGGATCATTATCTTGAGGTACAATACGATCTTTCCCATGTCATGTTTCTTACTACGGCGAATTCCGTCCACAAAATACCATACACACTCCGGGACAGGATGGAAGTTATTAATGTTTCCGGATATTCGGATTATGAGAAACAGAAGATTGCAGAGTTATTTCTTATACCCAAACAAATCGAGGAAAATGGGCTTGAATGGGCCAGCATCAGGATAACAAAGCAGGCAATTCTTCAGACCATCCGTTCTTACACCATGGAATCCGGTGTAAGAAACCTTGAACGGGAAATCAGTCATATTATAAGAAAAATAGCCAGGGATACGGTAAAACAAAAAATACACCTTAAAGAAAAAGAAAAGAGAAGGAATAGTTATCATGTATGCATTACCCCGAAGAACCTTCAAAAATATCTTGGAAAAGAAAAATTCAGGGAGAATTTTTTTTCACATGATATAAAACCAGGGATTGCCTATGGGCTTGCCTGGACAGAAAAGGGGGGTATCCTTCTTCCTATTGAAGTGGTACTCCTTGAAGGAAAAGAGGAACTGATTCTTACCGGGAGTCTGGGTGATGTAATGAAAGAAAGTGCCCATACTGCCCTTTCTTTTCTCCGTGCCCATGCTGCTGAATTACAGGTAGACAAAAATTTTTATAAAGGAACTGATATTCATATTCATGTACCGGAAGGAGCGATTCCGAAAGACGGCCCTTCTGCCGGTGTTACCGTGATTGCAGCCCTTTTTTCTGCTGTAAAGGGAGAATGTGTGAAAAAGGATTTTGCAATGACAGGAGAAGTAACACTTACAGGGAGAATACTCCCGGTCGGGGGTTTAAAAGAAAAGGTACTTGCTGCTCACAGGCTTAAAATGGCACACGTACTTCTCCCGGAAGATAACAGAAAAGATATTGATGAACTTCCCGGTGAAGTAAAAAAATCACTGGAGTTTATATTCACCTCATCAATTATAAATGCTCTTTCCATTCTTTTTAAATAAAACTTTCCGGTTTTTATTGCTCGGTCTCTTTCAGATGGAACTCTTTTTCCATATATTTCTGTAGAATTGAAATAATTTCCCTGTTAAATCGCAAAGAGATTTGTTCTGCATTCTGCCTGGGTGTTGCTTCCTGTAAACCGGCACCCAATTCTTCATAAAGATGCAATTCTGCATCAATCCTTGCCAGTGTTGCATCTTTTGCCCTCATGACCGGGTTAAGGATTTCTCTTATTTTGTATTTTTCTGTCTCTGCAAATCCAAAACTTGTTGCTATTTTGGTTATATCCTTTGCCTGTCTGAAAAGAATAGATCCTGCCTGCTTTATTGGGATAAGCAAAAGAATATTCTTTCTCTTAATTCTTGCAGCATCCTCTTTTAAGATGACTTCGTAATTTTTTCGTATGCTTTTGAAAATTTTTGTAAAAGTAATCTTGAAATTTTCATAAAAAGATGAAGATGGTTTTTTAATGTTTTCGGCGAGTTTCTCCATTGTCTTTTTTTCATTTTTATAAATAGTGAATTGCACAAGGATATTTTTTACCGCAGGATGATTTCTTATATCCGGGTTTTCCTTTATCCTGCTTAATATATCTTTTAAAATCGTTCCTATTTCGATGGAGTCTACAGAAATTCCTTCCGCATTTCCTGTATCCGTAATTTTTAAGGAACCGGAAGTAAAAAGACGCTGTACGAGTATTACAAAAAGGAGTTCATCGAGATTTTCCTTTTGTATTTTCAGCTCTTCAATGGTAACTGCCCTGTATTTAAGACCCTCGAGGAGTCTGAATACAGGAAGAAGAGAAGACCGTTTATATTCAACGACTCCCTGTTCCACAGAAAACTCAAGATTCCGGATAATAGTAAGATAACGGGTCTGCTTAAAATCAAAATAATCAATAAGTTTATAGAAATTTGAAGAATTATTCTTTATATCAGCCCATCTACCGATTATTTTCTTTTCAATATCCATCATGGTTTTCTTTATTATACACTGGTATTAATTCTCATGCAATAGGTGGTTTTATGGTTAAAGGAAATAAATTCGGGGCTTTACCCGGTTTTCAAGTCCCGAACCCGGAAAAGAATAAAAAAAAAAGAAAAATGCTTGACAACAAGGACAATAAACGATAAACTGACACCGTTATTCTGGATAAATTGTATAATACTGTATACTTTTTATCTCAATAATGTAAAAAAGTCATTTAAGGAGGATGTGAGGTGGGTAGCCCACAGGCTGTCCACCTCCCTCTATACAGTGGTTTTATAGAAATAAAGAAAAGGTATTATTTTTAATCACTTCCAGGGCAAATGATTTCTTCCTGTAATTTTTTAAAAAGAAAATTATAAAAGTAATAATCCCTCCACCTTGTTTAAAACTATAATTGGTTCAACAATATTGAACATTCAATGAGGCATGATAGCAATTTACAAGGTACTGGGGCTGTCTAAAAAACCTGCGCTACACTCCGACTTTTTAAACAGCCCCCACAATTGTAATTTACAAGGTACTATTCAACAAGCGCTGCTTCATTCACCGCTTTAAAAATGACTGTTGTTCCTGTGCGTGGATTGTTCTGGGTGACAATCTGTCCAATAGAACTCACTTTTAACCTGTTTTCCTCAATACCACCCTGGATCAGGTATTCTTTAATCTTTTTTGCCCTGTTTGTATATAATTTGAACTCGGTAGCAGGATTCTCCTGGTATTCAGCATATGCAGATATGGTAAATGCGATTCCCTGTCTTTGTTTAAGAACACTGGTTATCTGATCCAGGACAGGATATGATACCGGGAGGAATTCATCCGAATATTTGACAAACAGGATATTATGGAACTGGACTCTCTCCCCTGCCGTGACAGTTTTTAATTTCTCAACAACCGGATCAAGCTTTTCTTTTTCTTCTATTACATTACTATCATTATTGTCTTTATTTAACAGCCCCGGGTCGGCTGCAGTGGATGTGCTCTTATTGGTTTTTATGGGAGGCAGGTAAAAACAGAAGCCAACTCCCCCACTGGCGATTCCTGTACTGATTTTATTCAGTGAATCTCTGTAGTTCCAGTATTGTCCCTTTGCTTCCAGGTAAACCTGGAACCATTTAATCCCGAAATCAACATAGAACCTTAAGCCGCCATAATAGTGTGGTGCCATGGTGATAAGGCGAAAATCCGAATTGAAAGCATAAAGCAGGTCTACCCTGTTTATTATCTCACATACAAGGAAATTTTTAATGAGAAAAAACGCAAGATCAAAATCCAATGATATTCCATAAAAATCCGTTATCCGCGTGTCTGCTGTACCATTTTTAATACTATTATTAAACCAGATAAATCCGGCAGCCCATTTCACTGCAAAACCGGGTGTTATATCATATTCCTGGTTAAAGAGAACCCTTGTATGAAGCCATGTGCCCTGAATCGTTTCCGGAGCATCCATAGTATCATAGAGTGTATAATCAAACGTTGTCTTCAGGCCAATAGTGTATGCATTAATATGATAACCTATCCGCCATGATGTACCAAAATCAATTCCTACTATATTATGGTTTGGTTCATAAAAGAGGGGACATGCCCGGATATTACCATTTATCAGCATTTCGCCGGAATATACATTTAACATTAACATAAATACAAATACTATATATAATAGAACCGTTTTCATTGTTTCCTCTATTATTATATATATCATTTTTTTTTCTCTTTGGCACTATATTAATTCCCGGAAACCAATTATTTTACCCCCGGGAGACCCCGGTGAAAAACATCAATTAAAAGGGTGGGAATTCGATATCGGGCAAGACCTATTGATAAAGAAAAACAAGTAACCACAGATTCCACAGATTTCTCAGATTTAATCAATCGGTGGAATCGGTGGTTAAAAAAACCCGATTTGGAAATCGCACCCCAATTGAAACAATTGATTGACATTTACAAATTATAGTGGTATATTTTTTAATAGAAGAATATAAATGATCATGTATTAAGCGTTAAAAAAAAAATGAAAATAAGAACAGCGTTTTTTTTAATATATACAATCACATTAATTTTACTTCTAACATGCAGCGACCCGGGTTTATGGGATTTACTCGACCGGCAGGCAGGACTTGAGCCGGGTTTAAACCCAACACTTCCTGTAATTCTCCCTTTCCGGACACCCGGACCTACTCCGCAAATAACTCCAACCACAACCCCGGAAATAACTCAAATACCGAATAAGGCTCCAATAGCAGGGAATGACACCACCTCTACCCTGGAAGATCTTGCAGTGACTATTGACGTTCTTGAAAATGATTCAGACCCGGATGGTGATTCCATATCCATACTCGGTGCGAATGCTCCATCCAATGGAACCTCGGCTATCGATACAGATTATATAATCTATACTCCTGATGCAGATTTCTTCGGTTCAGACTCCTTTTCCTACACAATAACCGACACAAAGGGCGGTACTGCCACTGGAACCGTCACTGTTATAATAACAGGAGTAAATGACGCGCCTGTGGGAAGTGATGATTCCATCTCCACAGCCATGAATTCCCCGGTTACAGTCGATGCCCTGGCAAATGACACAGACAAAGACGGTGATTCTTTAAGTATTGTGGGCGTAACAAACGGAACAAATGGGACATCCGATATAAATGCAAACCGGGTAATCTATACCCCGGAGGCGGATTACACAGGAACGGATATTTTTACCTATACAGTAAGTGACGGAAATGGAGGCACTGCCATTGGAACCGTTACTGTTTCTGTTATTTTAAGCCCCGGTGTTCCCACTGCCGTAAATGACTATGCTAACACAGAAGAAGATGAGCCGGTGAATATTGATGTCCTTGCAAATGATACCCACCCGAATATGGATCCCCTGATTATTTCAAGTGTGAGTAATGCAACGAATGGGACTGCAACGATTAATGGAGGACAAATTACCTATACCCCGGATACCAATTACAATGGCATCGATACCTTCACGTATGTGGTAAAAGATTTAAACGACGATACAGGTACTGCAACGGTAACGGTCACCATAATCGCGGTAAATGACGATCCTGTTGCAGTAGATGATTCTGCAATCGTAGATGAAGACACTTCTGTGGAAATCGATGTGCTTGCAAATGATACGGATGTTGAGGGTGATGTTCTGTCAATTGCAGGGGTTGGCACCGCTCCGAACGGAACCCCGGTAATCGATGGGAACCGGGTTTTATATACACCCAAAATCCACTTTTTCGGGACCGATACCTTTTCATATACCATAAGTGACAGTAACGGGGGAACAGACACTGCCACTGTAATAATTACCGTGACCGCGATAAATGATCCTCCTCTGGGTGTTGATGATTCTGCGGCAACAAATGAAGATGTTCCGGTGAATATCGATGTCCTTGTAAATGATACAGATCCGGATGGAGATACGCTAAGTATTGCAGGGGTGGGAAGTGCATCAAACGGAGTTGCAGAAATAAATATAAATCAGGTGACCTATACACCGGATAACGGTTTTTATGGCACTGATTCCTTTATATATACGGTAAGTGACGGCAACGGCGGCACGGATACCGCCATTGTTTCAATTACTATTTACGAGATGAATGACGATCCTGTAACGGCAGATGATTCTGCAATAACAGCCGAGGATACACAAACGATTATCGATGTCCTTGCGAATGACAGTGATCCTGACGGAGATCCTTTGAATATTGTTAATGCAGGAAATCCGCCGAACGGGACTGCCAGTATAACCATGAACCATGTGACCTACACACCGGATGCCGATTTCAATGGCATTGACATATTTGGATACACCGTAAGTGACGGGAACGGCGGTACAGACTCCGGAACCGTCACCGTTACGGTAACCGGGGTGAATGATGACCCTGTCGCAGAAAATGATTCTGCTGTAACAAATGAAGATAATGCAGTGAATATCAATGTCCTGGCAAATGATACGGACATAGACGGTGATATCTTGACCATAACAGGTGTGGGAAATCCATCAAATGGAACAGCTGTAATCAATGGAGAACAGATTACCTACACCCCGGATACGGGGTTTAACGGCACTGATACCTTCTCATATACGGTAAGCGACGGGAACGGCGGTTCGGATACCGCTAATATTAACGTTACCGTATACGGGATAAATGATGATCCTGTTGCTGAAAATGACTCTGCAATAACAGATGAAGATACCCCCGTCCAAATCGATGTACTTGCAAACGATACGGACCCGGATGAGGATTCCTTAAGCATTGCAAGTGCAGGAACTCCATCCGGCGGCGCAGCCGTCATTAACAGCAATAAGATAACTTATACGCCAAATGCAAACTTCAACGGAACAGATACCTTTTCATACACCATAAGTGACGGCAACGGCGGTACGGATTCTGCAACCGTTACTGTTACTATAAACGGGGTGAATGACAATCCGGTTGCGGAAAACGATTCTGCTGCGACAAATGAAGATAATGCCGTAAACATCTATGTGCTTGCA
>JAFGQK010000180.1 GCA_016935735.1 Spirochaetales bacterium
TAGCTTTTCTAAAGAACAGCGTTAGCTTTTCTAAAGAACAGCGTTAGCTTTTCTAAAGAACAGCGTTAGCTTTTCTAAAGAACAGCCAGGGCTTCTTCACAAGGATGAAAGGCGAATGAATAAAGAACCGGTACAAATGAAAAAAGAGCTTGGTGTTATTCATGTTTTCAGCCTTGCAAGCGGGGCAATGATATCATCCGGGCTTTTTGTCCTGCCGGCGGTTGTATACAATAAAGCCGGCCCCTCTATTATTCTTGCATACATTTTTGCCGGGATTTTGATGATTCCTGCCATGTTTGCCAAGGCGGAATTGGCAACGGCAATGCCGAAATCCGGTGGTTCCTATTTTTTTATTCACCGGAGCCTTGGCCCATTTCTCGGGACATTTGCCGGGTTTACCAACTGGTTTTCCCTTTGTTTAAAGAGTTCATTTGCCCTTGTGGGAATCGGTATTTTTATAAGCCCGTATCTGGAGCAGTTTTCTCCCGGGTCCGCGGGAGTGATGATTAAACTTATAGCAATCGGGTTTACCATTTTTTTTGCAATTCTGAATATTTTTAGCGTAAAACAAAGCGGGAAAGTGCAGGCAATCCTTGTGTTCAGCCTTCTTGCCATCCTTGTTGTCTATATTGTTTTGGGGATGAATCATATCGATGTATACCGATACACCCCTTTTCTTCCCTATGGCTGGGTATCCGTATTCACTGCAACCGGCATGATTTTTATTTCCTTTGGGGGGCTCACGAAAATTGCATCTGTTGCAGGGGAAATAAAGAATCCCGGGAAAACAATACCGGCCGGGATGTTTGCAGCCTTTTTTATTATGATTCTGTTATATGCCCTTACCGTATTTGTCACAGTCGGGGTGTTACCAGCGGCTTATTTTACCGGCACCCTTACCCCGGTTTCTGATGGTGCTGCCAGGTTTGCAGGAGAAATCGGCTCTGTGTTTCTTACCATTGCAGCGATGCTTGCGTTCATAACAACTGCAAATGCAGGAATTCTTGCAGCTTCACGTGATCCTCTTGCCATGGCATCCGACAACCTTCTGCCGTCTTTCTTTTCAAAAGTGAGTCTTCGATTCAAAACCCCTGTTGTTTCAATCCTTATTACAACAGCTTTTATGATTCTTATTATCACCTTCCTGGATATCGAAGGTCTTGTAAAAGTTGCATCAACGATCATGCTCATGCTTTTTACGTTAGTGAATGCATCCATTATTTTGATGCATGAGAGTAAGATCATTTCATATAAACCATGCTTCCGGGCACCGCTTTATCCGTACCTTTATATTGCAGGAATCGTTGTCTATGTGGTACTTATTGTCGAGATCGGCGTGGAAATGATTATCGAGCATGGAATTTCCAGAGGGATCATTACTTTCGGGATTACCGCCGGTTTTTTTATTGCTTCCCTGCTCTGGTATTTCCTCTATTCAAGATCACGGAGTAAGCGGGATTCTGCCCTTATTCATGTTGTTGAACGGGTTACCTCAAAAGCAATACAATCGACCACCCTTACGGATGAACTCAGGGATATCCTTATTGAAAGGGACGAGATCGTGGAAGACAGGTTCGACCGGATCATCAAGAATGCGACATTTATCGATATCGAACAGGATATAACAGCAGACGAGTTGTTCAGTATCCTGGCAGAAGCTTTTTCAGGCAAGGTTCAAATTCCCCTGGAAAGATTAAAAAATCTTTTTGTAAAACGTGAACAGGAATCCTCCACATCAATTCACCCGGGCCTGGCCATCCCGCACATTGTTATTGAAGGGAATGGAAAGTTTGATATTGTTGTTGTACGGTCAAAAAAGGGAATTAAGTTTCATGAAAGCATTCCGCTTGTAAATGTCATTTTTGCCCTTACCGGAACAAAGGATGAACGGCATTTCCATTTACAGGCACTTATGGCAATCGCACAGATTGTCCAGAACAAGGATTTTGAACATAACTGGATGAAAACCAGAAATACAGAGGATTTAAGGAATCTCATTCTGATCGCCCAGCGGGTAAGAAAGGGTGAAGTGTAATCCTCTTCTTATCATCCATCCGGACTTACACCCGGCCCGGGATGTGAGAGCTCTTCTATCCTCTTTTCGATTTCCTGGAGCTTTGCAGTGAGTGTCGCTATTCTTTTTTTTATGCTTTTTTGTTCTTTTTGCAGGGTATGGACCGGATCATCATTTTCCGGCCGGCGTTTGAATTGCATCTTTACCATATCCGGGCTGTGGCCGGCAAGAAAAGCCTCCACTGCCTGCTCCCGTTCCATTTCATCATGTATACCGGAAACGGTTTTCATATTTTCATACCCGATCTCCGGATTTATATTCAGGGATTGCACCTTTATAATCGACCTGGCGCTTGCCCTGGGAACATTGAGAATCCTGTCAAGATAATCGGTAAAACTCACCTTGTATTTCTCACATAATGAACGTGCTTCCTTAAGAAGCCTGCCAAACTCTACCATCAAATGCCCGTTTTTCAAGAGAATCTCCTGCCTTATTTTGCGCGTGAGGGTAAGAAACTCCCCATTCGTATTATAGATGTTTTTATAAATACCCAGCTCTTCTGCCTGGTAGAGCAGGGTGTGGAAAATATTCCAGTAATTAATCGTGTGTGCCCGTGTGGATATGGGCACGGCAGATGTTGTAAATTGAATGTGATGCGCAAATTCATGAATTGCCGTATACATAAGCTGGTTGTCATTTTCATGATTTTTATTGTGAATGAGAATTTCCTTTGTTTCGGGATGATAAAGCCCGTCCACCTTTTTACTCTTTTTCCCGGTAAATATAACGGTAAAATCCGGGACATCCCTGTTCAATTCCAAAAGTTGTTCCTTTGCCTGCTGCTGGTTCATTAACTGCTCCTTACTATTATAAAAAGAAAAAGCCCGGGTATATTCAACCCGGGCGGTGTATCATCCTTATTATTCCGTTAACGGCCTGTTGAATCATAGAGGTAATTAAAATAATCGGCATCGGTGGAAAGTGTTTTCTTAAAACCGGGGAGAACCTTTTTATAGGATTCGAGTGTTCTCCATAACCGGAAAAAAGACGGGTCCTGTCTGTATGCATCTGCATAGACTTTGGTGACATAATTATCCGCCTCGCCTTTGGTTTTCTCGGATTCCATCTTGCCTTCGGAAATAAGAGTTTTCACTTCCTTATCCATCTGCCCGAGAATCTGTTCCTTTAATGCGATTCCTTCTGCCCGCTTCTTCTCTGCAAGCTGGTTCCGCTCCTTAATCATACGCTGAAACACACTCTCCTTAAGATCATCCGAGTACCGTATCTGGCGGATCACGATATCCCGTAATTCTATGCCGAACTGGTTTACCGGTTTCCCATTTGCATTCTGGAGAACTGCCCCCGTATCTCTATCCCGGTCAAACATCTTCTCTCTTGCAATATTTAACATTTCCATGGAAAGGGCCGTTCTTCCCTTTTTTACCGGACTCATTGTGATTTCCTGCTTGAATGCAGCCTCAAGAAGAAGGCGGTTTAAGGTTTTTTGCTCTTCTTCTGTGCGTTCATCCTGCTCGATCAATGTTTTTGCATGTTCTATCAATTCAATACCTTTAAAACGTGTTTCATCGTAGAGATTGTTGTCTTGAAGAAGCTTATTGAATACCATGACAAAGGAATCGATGATTTTCCTGGAAATTATTGTTTCATCACCCTTAAAGACTTTAATCATAGACATTACATCGACAGGCATATATTGCGAGATATAGTTGATCATGGCATTGTCTGCGTTTTTAAACTTTAATAGGAGTGAATTGAGATTAAGAAAATCGGACATTTCAAACTCAACAGGAGTTTTTGTATCCCGGATGATCTCGGAGAGAAGATTCCCATTAATGATCATACGCACAGCGGAATCGATAATATCATCAAACTTTTTATATGCTTCTGTCATATTTCCAAGGGATTCGTAGAATTTCTGGGGATCACGGATATACCAGCGTGCTGTGGTATCCACATAAATAAACTGGGCCTCTGTTCTTTCTGTCGGGATTACCTGGGGGTTTCCGTCCCAGGAAAGTAGTTTTTTAGGAAATATCTTTACCACATCTGCTTCAACAAAAAAGAACGGGAGTTTGAACTTTAACCCTGCTTCGGTCTGTATATCGACAATTTCCCCGAACCGGAGTACTATGGATTGCTGCCCTTCTTCAAGTATATACACAGAGAAATAGAAAGTCCCGATAATAATGACTGCTATAATAACGATTAAAAATGCTCCTTTTGATTTCATTCTTCACCCCCCTGTTTTTTATTTTCAAGTGTTTTAAAGGGAATAAAATTTTTCAGGTTCCTGTCAATAAGATCGGTATCTGCATCCTTGCCGAATACTGCCTCGTACATTTCAATATAAAGACGCTCCCGTGTGATATCCGGGGCCTTCTTGTATTCTGTAAGAACATTATTGAATCGTGCAATATCACCATTTGCCACATTTTTTCTCTCTATTGCATAGCCGTATGCCTCTTCGATCATCCTGTTCTTTGTTCCTTTTGCCTCTTCAACCGCTTTATTATATATCTCTTTCCCTTCATTGATATGCCGTTCTTTATCCTGGTCTGCCTTATTCACATCCTCAAATGCATCCCTTACCTCACCCTTTGGGGGGAGGGTATTCTGGAGTGCCACTTCGTCTACTTTTACTCCCATCTGATAATCCTTGAATATACTATTTATCATTATCATCGCTTTGTCCTGTATCAACTTTCGTTCCCTGTCGCTCCCGATAATCTGGAGAATATCCTTATCACCGATAAGCATATTGATGATGGATTGGGAAATATCCCGGATTGTTTTTTCATACCACAGGTCCTTTTCTTCACTCAAAGAAGTCATTTCCCTGATTCTCCCGCTGTAATCATCTTTTACAAGGTGCTGTACATTAATAAGCCATGCAGCCGGATCCTCTATCTTGTAGTGTATATAGAACTGCACATCCACGATGTTTTTATCGCTGGTAAGCATTTCGGATTCCCTTGGATAATTCTCCGAATACTGCGATTCTATTCCTATCTTTTTTGACCTGTACCCGAATTCCTGTGTAATTACCCTTTTGGTAAGGATATTGTAATTCTTTTCCAGACCAAAGGGAATCTTAAAGTGAAGCCCGGGTCCTACAATTGTTGACAATTTTCCAAGTAACAGTACCACTGCCTCTTCTTCCTGACCAACAGTGAAAAAGCTTGATGTTGCTCCAATAAAGACAATTACTGCAATAATAGCAATAATAATTTTTTTCGGTGTCAGTTTAAAGGGCAGTTTTACAGGGGTAACATTTCGAATAGCCATTTTGCCTCCTTACATTCAATGGTTTCTCATATAGTAATTACTGGGGAAAACAAAGTCAAGCAAAAGCAGTAATTGGGTGCAATTTTGTAAACCTGTTTTTAACTATTTATTGATTTTAGGATTAAAAGAGGTACCTTATAGAAATTACAATTGTGTTTCAACATTAGTTGAGGAGTATCTTATAGATTACAATCGGGCCTCAATTGTAGTCTCATAGAGGTGGTATTCAAACTACAGATTCCTGCATGAATGCAGACAGATTCTACATGGATTATTGGTGTATAAAGATTGTCTTATAATACATATCTCTGCTTTTTTGTTGGCAAACTTGTTATTTCTAACCAGACATTGTGCCAACGCGTTGGCACAATCTAGTGTACTTTTTCATACACCTGTATAAGAAAGTATAACTTTTTTATACTTTTTCCGCGAATTTTTCGTCCCAAAGTTGCTGGTTAAGGTGTATTCTGGTCTTTACAGCCTTAAAAACATCATTTTCATTATAAAAATATCTACGCCGTATTTATTATCTTACATACCGAAAAAATAATCAAATCCCCTGTATTGGATAGAGACCATTTCGGGTGTTTTTCATATCCAGAAACAATTGATTATTCTCAAGTTTCTTTACATCATCAACCGAGTTGCCAATAAATGTAGCGCGGATTTTGCAAATTCTGGACGAACATAAGCAAGATGTCCTGCAATCTGTACGTACTCATCAGATATAAAATTTCTATCTTGATATTCTTCTTATTGATGGATAAATCTGACAATTTCACCTGAGTATTCCGGCCTGATCCTGCCACCCATTCCGGAAGCATCCTGCCAGTGATTCTGGAAACATCCTGCCACCCATTCCGGAAGCATCCTGCCAGTGATTCTGGAAACATCCTGCCACCTGTTCCGGGATTATCCTGCCACTTTCAATA
>JAFGQK010000181.1 GCA_016935735.1 Spirochaetales bacterium
AGAAGGTGCGGACCGGGAAAAGGATATGCCCGTGGCTGTGTTAAAGGGACAAAACCAGGACGGCAGGGCGGAGGTGAAGTGGCGGTATCATTATATACACAACCCGAACAACCCGCTAAAGGAGAAGCCGAAGTTTGTGTTTACGGCAAAAAGCTTCCGCTGTGAGGAAGTGGAAAGCGGGGGTGTGGAGTGGGGCGCAGATACTACCATTCTTTGCAGGGACAGTACCGGTGATATATTGGCGGAACTTAACTATTATTTATTAAAAGATGGAAAGAAAGATAAGCAAGGAAAGACAGATAACGACGGTATATTGAAAGAGACAGATATAATACCCGGTCAATATATCTTATTTGATTTTAACGATTATAAAAAGAAAGAAAGCAATAAAAAGAAAACAAGCGAGATTATAAAAAATTTAGAAAAGTATACATTATTTACCATGAAAAATATAACTTTCCGGGATGGGGTAAGCATTGATCCTTCATATACGACTGAAATCATAATATCAACACTTGCATTACGATTGGCGATTGATCCGGCACAAAGAGACAACAAGGATGATACATATACATTATACAGTAATGATCCAGAGAAATATTATAAATGCTCTCAAACTGTGAAAGATGATAAAATTGAAGGAGACAATTACCTGGATCTGCACTTTGTCGGGATAAGAAGTGATGTTCCATTTTCTCTGGAAGTTGATATGGGGAAAGAAGGCGGCGCCTATCATATATTTGAGAAATTGTTTTTTTAATAACAGAGAATAAAATCTTTTTCAGGATATAAAAATGAGTAATTATTATGAATATAAGGCTGAATCCGGTGATGGATGGATAAGCATTGCAAGAAAATTTTACAACTGCACTGAGCTGAATTTTCTTTATATTCTGGCAAAGGAAAATGATAAATACCTGTATGACCGGGATCTGGATGGATATGATAGATTGGGTCCTGTTAAGAAAAATGAGATAATAAAATTACCTCTGTTTATACAATATTGCAATAAATATGACAGAAGAGAAGAATATGAAGGAACAGATCTCTATGTTACAAGAATTGAACAAATAAGAAATAGATACCCTGTTGAGATATGTTATGCCGAATTTGATGACGAAAAACCATTGGCCCGGCGTTTTGTCTATTGCTGGAAAAGGATAATCCCGAACGATATACCCGTCACTCATTTCAATATTTATTTCAAAAATAATATGACCGGGGAACAAAAGAGTTTATTTGAGAAATACTACCATTTATCAGGTTGTTCTTATATATTTGAAAGATATTGGTATGGTGATTGGGGAGAAAAGCTAAGTACTGAAGACAAAAAAAAATTCTACGATCTTTTTAAATCTGTACAATATCCTTATGCATGGGAAGACCATGAAATACTCATGACCGATGACTGGGGGCAGCCATGGAGGATCGAGGAATATATCAAAGCATGCAGGGACAATAATCTTCCCCAGTTAATTGGAAGTGACAGTTTTGAAGAAATTCATGAAGAGAACTATTTTACAGTTATTCGATTCAGGAATACCGAATGCCCGGAAGAAAGCAGGTTTGCTTACTTCCCTACAGAGGATTATTATACTTACCTTAATCGTTTTGCTTTTTATACCCCGAAAGAGATAGAAGAAATTCATTTTATTGAACATTATTCAAAATTCCCCGATGATCCCAATTATAGTGAAGTATGGGGAAATTCTTACCTGGATAAACGGGAATATTTTTCAACCGGTGAAGTTTATGCTTTTTTATTTGCACCCCTTGATACGATCTGGGCTCGTGATGAGATAGTAAACCTGCTTACTTTTCCCCAGGATATTTCTGATGAAGAACGTATATCACTTGAAAGTGATTACCTGAACAATCTTCGAAACAATCTTGAGATTCCGGATATTATCGATCATCCACCCACCTTTCATTCAAATGAATTATGGAATGTTGATAAACTTATAACACAGGAATTAGCCCAGGAAATAACTATTCCTTTAGAAACAACAGGCACGTATTCGGAGAAAGCAATAGTAATAAAGTTGAAACCCAATTTCCATGAGTATATTTCATTATTGAAGAAATATACATATGATCTCCAGAAAGGTCTAGAGATGCTTTCCCGTTCAAAGGTAAACCTTCAGAGTCTGGGGAAAGTGGCAGAGGAAATTAACCATTTTACCCATTTAATGAGGCATTATCCGAATGAACCTGATTTTGAAGCAAATCAGGAAAAATATAAAGAATATATTAATAGCATTGATAGGTACAGGGAGGAAATTAATGAGCTTATTATTAATATAAAAGATATTGAGAAATCCGAAGATATTAAGATTAAGTCAGGGTTTCATGTCGATTATGTCAGTGGTTCCCCTTTTTATAATGTCAGTGAACAGGAGCAGGAAACGATAAATCTTATAAAAGAGAACAGACCATATGAATTTATACCGATAAAAGACCGTCTTTTAAAAATAACGGGAATTTTTGATAATGAAGAATTTAAACAGTATTTTAATGCCCATATTGAACATATTAAGAATAAAGAATATGGGTATACCAGTTTCTTTTCTTTTCAACACCCATGGCTCACTCCATTTTATGCGGTATTAAATTCCTGTATAACAGTTGGACTGTTTCCTGATGAAAGTATTATCGAAGATTTTTACTCACAGTATATTGTTCCTCTAGAGGATACCCTTGAGCTTATGTATTATGAAAAAGATGCCAACGATTTTCATAATACTCTTACTAAAAACGTGTTAAAGGATATCCTTGCCCTGAATGTGGATGGACAAAAAATCTTTGATGAATCTGAAACAAATAATGTTGAGGAAATAACAGCAGGTGGCTTTATCAGTAATTTTATCCAGGATGATACAATTGCAAAAACAGTAAAAGAACCCCCGGAAGAAAACGTTTTAACCAGGATTGCAAGATATCTTGAATATATACCTCCCATCTGGAATAATTTTCCTGGCGTTGACTCGCAACTGACACGTCTTATTAAGGTATTTACTTTTTTCCGCTGGAAAAAAATAATTAATAATTTTGAAAAAACCTTTGATGCACTTAAGTATTGCCAACTTGCCATGCGGGAATATATGCATTCTGCTTCCATTTTCCGGAATGTATATAAGGCAAAACGATTTATGAATAAGGTCGTACCGGAATTAGGAGAGATAAAAAGCGAGTATGTTGAAATTATTGCTGTCGCTTTTTATAAAAAGTTCTGGACTTCTAAATTTGCAAAACAGGGTGTTGATGCCACTATTAAACGTATTGACGATATTAATGATATCATACAGGGAAGAATAAATAACCTTCGATCAAAGATCAGGAGTGGACTGCAGGGTATAGGAAAGGCACCGAGATGGATTAATCGCTTTGCCACCGGCCTGCAGATAGCAGTTTCGCTTTACGGGATTTACAGGATATTTA
Organism: Spirochaetales bacterium; assembly: GCA_016935735.1. Lineage (GTDB taxonomy): Bacteria > Spirochaetota > Spirochaetia > SZUA-6 > JAFGRV01 > JAFGRV01. Next base: position 3,439 of record JAFGQK010000181.1, read on the forward strand.
CAAAGGATGGTGAATTTACCGGAAATGATTTACTCGAACTTATCTCTTATGTAGCCAATGGCGGCCTTGCTTTTTTAGGATTACCTATTAATTTTTTGTTAAAGTTTTTTAGATCTTTTTTGAAATTCAGGATCATCTCTACTATGCGTTATATACGCTTTGGAGTACGGGTGCTTACCATTATTGATTTTGTTATGGACCTTATATTTGCATCCCAAAAGTATCTCTGGGCAGAAAATACCGGGGATGAATTCGATAAATGGATTGCCATTGCCCGTGGTGCAGCCAGTATCACCGGAACAGTCTGGTGGACGTACCTATTACTGAGGTTTGGCGGCAGGGCGCTTATCCACGGTGGAACAAAGCTTTTAATTGGCGGGAGTCTTACTGTAAGTGGTGTGGGAACATTGATAGGGGTTATTATTTTAGTTATTGAATTAATTACTTTTATTATTGAATTAATCGTTGATGCAAACAAGACAGGAACACAAAAAACCCTTGAAAATCTTGTAAATTTACTCAATAACACTGCGAAATATACTGCCCAGGGTTACCCTTATATACATGAAGATTTGTTTAATATAGCATCAAAGTGGCGGATTAAAGAAAATGAAATAATAAATTCACCTTCTTTTTCACCTTATATAGAGAATAAGTATGTGAGAAAACGAAGAGTTTGTCACCAATTTGATATACCGCTTTTAATGAATTTTGATAGATCAAAATATCATATTAATAAACTTTCATTTCAGCCGCTTAATTACCGTTATAGTGTTCCGGCCATGCTTTTCCGGGGATGGAGTCAGGAAACGATCATTAATCTCCATAAAACAGGCTGGTCCGAAGAACATAAAGATCAGGATACAGGAGAAAAAGAATCCGAGCAAGTAGTTGAAGAACGTATAAAAGCTATTATTGACTTCTGGGAAAGAAGGATAAATACCAACGATGCCTTACTTATCGATTATATGCAGGAAGTGATAAAAACCGGTGGAAAAATCTCAGAATCGATCTTAAAAATGGCATATGGTTTTTAAAATTATTCATCATTACAATGCTGAACATACCGCCAATTTTTCCCATTTGTCGAATATTTTGAAAGAAAAGCATCCTGTTCTGGTGTGACATTGCAGAGTCTATTGTATTCTATATTTAATATGCTTTTATCTTTCTCATTTTTTACTTCCCAGTTTTTCATAGTAAAAAGATCCCGTGGAAGTGATGTAAGATTATTATCCTCTAAAAACAGTTCTTTTAAGTGAGTAAGTTTCCCTATCCCTTCTGGCAATGAAACAAGATCATTCCCATTAAGGCTTAATGTGATAAGTTGATCCAACTCATAGATATCCTGGGTAATGAACGGATTATATGAAAACATTAATCTCAACACTTTCAAATTTTTCAATTTTTTTATTGAAGGAGGAATTCTTTTAAAAAATGCTGAAATTGATAGCCATTCAAGATTCACTAATTCCCCGATCTCCGCGGGTATGATAAATTCATGGGTTTCATCATAACTTCTTATTATAAGCTCTTTCAGGTTTTGTGTACGACAGATGACTGGTGGTATTGATGTCAGAATATCAGAATAAAACCAGAATTTTGAAAGGGATGTGAGGTCTTTAAAAGAATCCGGTAATATCTGTATGTGTGTCTTTCGCAGGTCAAAAAGGATTAGTTTTTTAAGGTCCCCAATCCGGGAAGGGAGATGTATAATCGGGTTTGAATCAATATATAACTTTTCCAGATTTTTTAAATTACAGAAACTTTGAGGAAGGATGTCCAGATTATTGTTCGTTAAAGATAAAACTCTGAGAGACGATAACTTTCCTATCGATTCGGGGAGCCTTTTTATCTCGATACCTATTAATATCAGCCGGGAAAGCCGTCCATTCTGGTTCCAGTCAGTATATTTCATATCAAATAGATCAATATTTTTATGACCATTTAAGGTGAATAATTCTTTTACTACAGCGACATCCCCGGTATGTTTTGATCCACAGCCTGTCATGAGGAAAAAGCATATGAAAAGAAGGAGAAGAAATTTCATAGCATAAAGAATAACATTTTTAATATATAAAGACAACAAACTCTATAGGGATTCCCCAGGGAAAAAAAAGAAGGGAACAGTTCACTTAGTATGTCTGTAGATTGATTTATAATTCGTTATTTATTTGTTATTCAGAACGAGCA
>JAFGQK010000016.1 GCA_016935735.1 Spirochaetales bacterium
AACTACACGGCTTATAAATCTCATAGGAAAAAAAGAGTTGATATTTTAAGGAAATCTGGTTATTATGTATGAATCGACGCTGTAGGGATAACAACATTTCAGGAATTATTGTAAGGATTCTCTTGCTGCTTGTACCATTTATAAAACGGGAGCATGACCGGGGGAAGCAGCGGGATAGCCGGTACGAATATGTGTCTCTCGACCTGGGGGAAACTCGTGTGCATACACATGCATACCTGCCAGAGAATCTGTACAGGAAGTTGAAGTTGATTCACCATGATTTGAATTTTTTTAGTATGGCGCAGATTGTACGGTTTTTTATAGTGGTGTTTTTTAAACTGGTAGATGAGTATGAAGAAGATATCTCGAAGGAATTGGAAAGGATGTATAAAGAATGGGAAAAAGAAGGCAGGGATAGCCGTCTAACGCTGCGTCAGTATATACGACAATTAATGATAATTATACAACATTTAATCCCGGGGAAAAGAATAATCACTGTTTACGACCATCGTTTTATGCCATTTTGGCGATTAAGACTTTAAAAACGTTAAAAAACCACACAAATTATGAAAACCGGACAACAATCTATCTCTTTATCACATTCAGACCTCTGAAGTCTGTACTTGTAAATTCTCATCATTTTCCAAATTTGCAAATTGAACGAATAATTTTATAATTCTTCTTCTGTGTGTTCTGTGTGTTCAGTGTGTTCAGTGGTTCTTTATCTTTTTGTCAAGTGTTATTGCCCGATATGCCCGATATCGAATTCCCCCCTATTCTACCATAACAGGGGATGGAGACTGCTTTTTTTCTTTAACTTGTGGGATTCCCATGTAAAAAGGATGAGTCTGCCGATCCTGTGAGCAGTATATTCCCTGAGCAGATCCTGAAGCTGCTGGAAAAGAACAGGACTCCCGAATGTCCAGATAAGGGTGTAAGGTGATGCTATACCCCGTAATACTTTGAAAGCCCTTGATCCGATTCTGTATAATTTATAGTACTTATAAGCACCCTTTATCCCTTTTACCCCAACCTTCAGTAAATTACTGTCTTTTACCGCAGAGGTAAGCTTTACAGCAAAGTTCCCGGATATTTTATCCAGGAGTAATTTTGCCCCGGGAGTGGAGAGGATTTTATGGAGAATCATAACACTCGCCATATATCCTGCGGCAATCAGTTCTTTAAGCCTTAAATAAGTATAGGGAATACGGGCCTTTGGAACATACTGTCTGCTTATTTCCCCGTAAAACTTCAGGATTTTATCTTTATCGCTTTCTTCCTTTTTATCAAGGGGATTATGCTTTTTATATGCCCGCTTGAATGCAGTGGTAACACGAGTTAAAACCCCTTTTGTCTTATCAAGGAAGGATTGGTCTGCCATCATGACTTCCTGGTCCATGGGAATTCCACTGGTTTTTAATACCTCAAGATAAGATTCCACAGCCTGTTGAAAAAAGTCGCTTTTATTTTCCCATCCGGAGGGCAGGATCATTTCCTGAATCTGCTTATTCAACTCACCGAGTTTTTTCTTTGGAATATCCTTTATCCGTTTGCTTATCTGCGTGTTCTCTTTCCCGTAAAGATACAGGGCATAATACCCGAATTTCATCAGAATAAGGGCATAAAAAAACCTGAAAAAGCTTTCAAGAAAAATGCTTATTACAATGGACCGGATGATATAAAAGATAAGTGACGGGATGCCAAGCAGGGGAATAAGAAGAATACGGAGCAATTTGCCGAGAATTCTCGTCCGTCTTAACCGGTCAATAACAGGGTTGGTAAAAATAATCATATATATTTTTCTAAAATTCCATGCCCTGTAAAACCAGATAAGCTTAACATTTTGTATAAGACGGAACCATGGCTTTTTACCGTACTCTTTATATATATCGGAAAAAGCAAGAAGCGAACACTCAATAAGACTTAATAAACTGAACGTGAAGATATAGTCGTCTTCACTTTTTTTCTGGTTATAAATATTTTTAATGGAAATAAGAATAGCCTTTGCATCCGCAAAAAATTCAGGTTTGAAAATAAAGTGATATTTCAGTCTCTGGAGTGCGAGCCGGCTCACTTCTTTCATCGCTTTCTTATCATCTTCACTCTCCCACCCGGAATAAATACTTTCCAGGTAAGCGGGAAGGTATTTCTTTTTTACCCGGAAAAGGATAATACGTCCCACAATCAAACGCATCAGGAATGGGATAATAAGGACCGGAAGAATAACGGAAAGAATCGTCCTTATAACAGGGTGCTGTAACAATTGCTGTAGTAATTGAATAAAATCTATCATCGTTGCTTTTTTAATGTATGAAAATTTTCATGATAAATCAAGGAGTAGCCGGTGAAATTTGTGATTTCATATTGAGAGTTGCCCGGAGCATATCGTATGAGACCATACGATAGTGCAATTCAAGATGTCTTTCAAGTAATTTGTGAAATGAATAATAAATCACAAAAAACGGTTACTGATGACATAAATGATGCAATTACGATAATTGATTTATCGAAACTATTCGATGAATTTAAAGTAGAAAATTATAGAGTTTTATTCTTAAATTTAGAAAATTAACTGCCAGTTACCCAATGTTTCTCTTTTAATCCGTAAAATCACTATATAAAAATCTGTTCCGGCGTTTACACCCCGGTTGCTTCTCCTACTTGAACAAGGTTTATAATATATATATATTGATAGCAATGATAGAAAAGAATGTTGCTATTGTCTGTAAAAACGGGCCATTGGAGAATGCAAAAAGAGCACTTGCTGCGCTGGATTTACAGAGAATTAAAGGTTTAAAAGTACTCATAAAACCGAATATCGGAAGAGCGGCCCATCCAGGCCAGGGTATTAACACCCACCCGCAGGCAGTTGCAGGAGCGATAGAAGCATTAAAAGATGCCGGTGCTTCATCTATTGTTGTCGGGGAAAGCCCGATTGTCGGGGTAAATACAATGGAAGCCTTTGTAAAAGCAGGAATAAAGGAGGTGACAGACAAATACGGCTGTGACCTCCTGGATTTAAATGCTGCAAAACCGTTAAAAAAAGAAATCCCCGGTTCACGTATCCTCGGATTTACAAGGATTTGCCCGGCAGTCTTTAATTTTGATTATATCCTTTCCCTGCCCGTTGCAAAGTGCCATATGCATACCGGTGTTACATTAAGCATAAAGAACATGAAGGGGTGTCTCTGGCAGCATGAAAAGGTGCGGTATCACCAGCTTGAATACAGACCCGGTGAAATATATAAGGAAAAAACCCTTGATTCGGCGATCTCTGACCTGGCCACTGTACTTTTACCCCAGATAAGCCTGGTCGATGGGTATATCGGGATGGAAGGCATGGGTCCTTCCGGGGGCGAAGCCATTACATCGGATTTCGCTGTTGCTTCATGGAATCCCATTGCAGCGGATATTCATACCTGTGTTATGATGGGAATCGATCCCCGGGAAATACCCCACCTGGCAATTATTTCGGAAAGGATGGGTATCCCCCTGGACCCGGCTTTTTATGAGGTATGCGGTGAAAGGCGGGATGATTATAAGGATTATATTGTACCATATGCAAGGCCGCCGGTAAGTATCTCCATCAAATATCCGGATATAAAAGTATATGACTGCGATTCCTGCAGTGCGTGCCAGTCTACAGTGATGCTTTTCTTAAAACGGTTCAAGGATGATATGAGCCAGTACCTGCTGGATGACGGCATGTTTCATATCGGTATCGGAAAAGGTCTTGACGGAAAAATAAAAAAAGGCACGGTCCTTATCGGGAATTGTACCAAAGCAATGAAAGAATTCGGGCTTTACATTCCGGGTTGTCCGCCTGTTCCCACAAGGATATATAAAGCAATCACCGGAAAAGAACCCCTGGAAAATGAACCGGAAGTGGATTGAAAAACTGTATTAAAAACAGAGACATGAGAATACCTGAGTGTTGGCTTCGCACAACCCGGTAGATAGTATAGAGGAGAATGATATGAGAACGGAAAAATTGACAGAAAAGGCCAGGGCTGCGATACAGGAAGCCCACAGCCTTGCAAGCAAATACAATCATTCGGAAATAGATGTGGAACACCTTTTTGCAGCATTGCTGGAACAGGAAGGTGGTGTCATTCCCCCGCTTCTGGAAAAACTGGGTATTCCATTGCGGGATTTCAGGGAAGAGGTGAAGAAAAAGATTTCCTCGAAACCGAAACTCTATGGCGGCGGTACTGCCCAGGTATACCTTTCCCCCGTTACCACCAACCTGCTTAACCAGGCAGAACAGGAAGCAGAAGCATTAAAGGATGAATATACATCAACAGAACATTTCCTTTTAGCCGCGTTAAAAGTGCAGAGTGAAATACAGCGAATCCTGAAGACGTATGGTGTTACAGAAAACAAGATACTTGAAGCCCTCCGGTCAATCCGGGGAAACCAGCGTGTAACTGATGAAAACCCGGAAAACAAGTACCAGGTCCTGGACCGGTACTGCCGGGACCTTACTGCTCTTGCACGCAGGGAAAAGCTTGACCCGGTAATCGGACGGGACGATGAGATACGGAGGATTATCCAGGTCTTATCGCGCCGGACAAAGAATAACCCTGTGCTTATCGGGGAACCCGGGGTCGGGAAAACAGCGATTGTGGAAGGACTGGCCAGGAGGGTTGTTTCCGGGGATGTGCCGGATTCCCTCAAAAACAAGCGGGTGCTTGCCCTGGATCTGGGTGCCCTGGTTGCCGGTGCAAAATACCGGGGTGAATTCGAAGAAAGACTCAAAGCCGTTATTAAAGAGATTATTGAAAGCAATGGGCAGATAATTCTTTTTATTGATGAACTCCATACCCTTGTCGGGGCAGGGGCCGCAGAAGGTGCAATGGATGCATCAAATCTGCTCAAACCCGCACTTGCCCGGGGTGAACTCCGGGCTATCGGGGCCACCACCCTGGATGAATACAGGAAACATATTGAAAAAGACCCGGCACTTGAACGGCGCTTTCAGCAGGTATATACAGCAGAACCTTCTGTGGAGGATACGATTGCAATACTCCGGGGAATCAAGGAACGGTATGAAGTGCATCACGGGGTAAGGATAAAAGACGAAGCGATTATTGCAGCGGCTGTTCTCTCTGACCGGTATATTACTTCCAGGTTTCTGCCGGATAAAGCCATCGACCTGATTGATGAAGCAGCCAGCAAACTGAAGATCGAGATTGAAAGCCAGCCCACTGAACTTGATGAAATTTACCGGGAAATCCTCCAGCTTGATATAGAAAAGCAGGCGCTTTCAAAAGAAACTGACCCGGGCTCCAGGGAACGGCTTGAAAAAATCAACAGGGAGCTGGCCACACTTCATGAAAAACAGAACGCAATGAAACTCCAGTGGCAGAATGAAAAATCCATTATCGATGAGATAAGGGCTTTAAAGCAGCAGCTCGAAGAACTGAATATCGAAGAAACAAAATATGAACGGGAAGGGAACCTGGCAAAAGCTGCGGAAATCAAGCATGGGAAAATTCCCGGGATAACAAAAATGCTTGAAGAAAAAACAGAAACCCTTGAAAAGCTTCATGGAGAAACAAGACTCCTCCGGGAAGAAGTGTCAGAAGAGGATATTGCACGGATTGTTTCATCATGGACAGGGATACCGGTGTCAAAGATGATGGCTTCGGAAATGACAAAGCTTCTAAAACTCGAAGATATTCTAGCACAGCGTGTTGTAGGACAGGAAAAGGCCATAAAGGTTGTCTCGGATGCAATCAGGAGAAACAAGGCAGGACTATCCGATATCAACAGGCCCCTGGGTGTTTTTATGTTTATCGGCCCTACAGGAGTGGGAAAAACGGAGCTGGCCAAGACACTGGCAGATTTTCTTTTTGATGATGAAAAAGCATTAACCCGGATTGATATGAGCGAATACATGGAAAAGCATACTGTTTCCAGGCTTATCGGTGCACCCCCGGGATATGTCGGGTATGAAGAAGGGGGGCAGCTTACCGAAGCCGTGCGGCGCAGACCTTATTCCATTGTATTATTCGACGAAATGGAAAAAGCCCACACAGATGTGTTTAATATCCTTCTCCAGCTTCTTGATGAAGGAAGGCTTACCGATGGGCAGGGGAGAAATGTCGATTTTACAAATACCATTATTATACTGACAAGCAATATAGGAAGCCATCTTATTCAGAAGGCAAAAGATATCAATGATGTAAAAGATGAAATCGATTCACTCCTGAAAGCGACTTTTAAACCGGAATTTTTGAACAGGATTGATGAAATTATTACCTTTAACCGGCTGGGCATAAAGGAAATACTGAAGATTGTCGATATCCAGCTTGGTTATCTTAAGGCACGGCTTTCCGAAAAAAAGATGACTATAGAGGTGAGTGATGAGGCAAAGAAATATCTTGCAGAGACCGGGTTTGATCCTTTGTACGGAGCGCGTCCATTAAAACGATCTATCCAGAATTTCATTCAAAACCCGCTGGCAAAGCAAATTATTGCCGGGAATGTTCTTGAAGGAGACACTATCATTGTTGACAGGGGAAAGGATGGCCTGTCTTTTAAAAGAAAAAAAGGCAGTTAAAAGAACAATTCCGGTTTATAGCCTTTTTTTTCTAAAATCTTTAAAATGCTTTTTTCACCAAGAAGATGGCCGGCACCGAGAATGATAAAGTAATCCCCGGTATCCTCCAGATACGTTGTTATTTTTTCTGCCATTTTTATATTTCTTTTATAATAAAGAGTATCATACAGGTTGTTGATATATGGCAGGGAATTATACGAATCTTTAAAAATTATTTTTTCCATCTTTTTTATATCGCAGGTTTTCCAGGCCAGGATTATATCTTCCACTTCCTGTTTTGATGCTTCCAGACCCAGTAACGTGAATGATAAAAAGGTTTCCTGGTCGATACTTTCCATTGTATTTACCTGCTGTGCAATGGTCTCGAGTTCCACGATGGATTTTAATTTTTCTGCTGTTGCATTTTTATTCAGAAAATACAGATCCACTCCATATTCCGGTAAATAACCGAGACTCATTAAATTGTACACGGTAAGAATAGACGCGAAAAACCAGGCTTTGTACTGTTTGAAGTAATCTATTTGTAATCCGAAATCTTCTATTTTACTCTTAAGTCGCGAATAAAGGGAGCCCGAAATAACCTTATCGATGGTTTTATTATCCGGTAGTGTAGCTTTTAAAAGAAGGGTATTGCTTGTTTCTTTGTCCCCGGCATTTATTTCCACTGCAAGATATTTTGATGCAGTAAATGCATTTTCTATAGCATCAGCAAGGGGATACATCTCTCTTTTCCCTATATGAATGGAACCCAATAGGTAGATATTGTTTTTCTTGCCTTTTATTTTATAGCAAATACCCTTTGATTTTTCAGAGGCAGTATCCTGTTTTTCAACACCTTTCAGTTTTACAAAGTCAATATTGTTTTCAGGGACAAGGGAGAATAATTGATTCCAATCTGCCACCCATTTATTCCCATCTTTGAACTGTATACCCTGGATTATCTTTTGAAATTCCTCTTCATACATGGGGTACAACTGTGTATATGTCCAGAATCCTACCCGGAAAGCATTTTTTTTCTTAATAGTAAGGATTTCTATGAATTGAAGGGATAAGTCATTTACAACCGTCTGGAATTTCCAGAAAACTGTATCCTTTTTTTCTATATACTTTGCTTCCAGAACTTCTATACCACGGGAGTTCATGCTATAAAGAAGTTGAAAATAATCAAGGACTGCACTTCCTGTTTTTTCAGTCAGACACCGGACAAACACTGTCTTTTGCGGTATCTTCGTCCCTATAAAAAGAGGTGATTCATCCTTTGACTTATTTGCTTTAAATTGATCCTTGAAAAAATCATCGGCATTTTCTTTTGATGTATATAGTTCCCAGGTTTCCGGGAAAGATACCCCGATACCTAAGGAATCATTGTAATAGGTGAAATCTATTTTATTTTTATCCTGGGTAAACCCGGATGATAAAAAAATAAAAAGAATCAAGAGAAAAAATATGTATTTTTTCATAGAAGAATACCTCCGTTATTGTCCTCTGTCTGATTAAGAACAATCATTTTCTATAATATATATAGCGTTTATATTGAAAACGTTACATTATCCAGGGCAGAAGAACATTCTTTTCGCTAATTTATCACATTAATAAGGGATAATCAAACCCAAATATACTACTATTTAAACTATTTCTTCTTTTCTTTTTATGACAATTATTCTCTGCAATTCAAGAAGAACATTGATAAACTTGAAAAAAGTGATACATGCCTCGTGTACTGCCGCAGTGGGAGAAGAAGCGGGAAAGCAATGAAACTATTCAAAGAACTCGGGTTTTTAAAGGTCTATGCTATCTTGACTTAAAATCTTGTTATTTTAACAAGATTTTAAGCAAAATAGATAAACGTTGGCCGCCAGGTTAATGAGACCGGTATAATAAAAAGAACCTGGATAGCTTGTTAATTGGGTTGT
>JAFGQK010000182.1 GCA_016935735.1 Spirochaetales bacterium
GCAAATTTGGGTAGAAATTGAATAGGAGAGAAAGAGCTAAATTGAGTTGAGGAAGTGAAATAGAAGAGTTAGTCTGTATTATTATAACGCCAGATACTATGATGCGACGATTGGAAGGTTTATTAATGTGGACCCGGTGCAGGATGGGAATAACTGGTATGTGTATTGCAGCAACAACCCACTCTGCTTTGTGGATCCAACGGGGTTAGATAGTGCAATGGTAACTCAAGAAAAAGGAGTTGGAGGGGCAGGCCATTCAGGAATGTGGATTGAAAATCATAATGGCACTTATACCCAATATGATTTTACTGGATATCAGCGTGATCAAAAATTTAAAATAAATGAGACAACATATAAACCTGAATGGATTTCTCTTAAAGATCTTAAGGATGATACTCTCAGAAGTGCAGCTAACAGTGCAGGCTTCGCAGATGATGGCAAAGCTGGGATAAGAATAATAAATTTTAGAAATAAAACAGATTTAGACAAATTTTTAGAGCACGAAAAATATACTAAGAAGACTGTCTTTAATACAACCAAATCAGAAGATGCTATGATGACTAATAAGATTAAAACAACTGATTGGGCACCTTATGAATTCACGGAAAATAATTGTGCTCAATTTGTTGCAAAAATATTTTCAACTGCTGATATTAATGTGGATAAATCGCATTATGCCGATGATTATCTTAAAAATACTTTTACGTTCTTGTTTAGTTCTGAGGCATATTCACATTTATTAATTCTTGATTTAATAAATAATTCAGCACCTAACACGGTACATTCGAGAATTGAAAATCAAAATAAAGAAAGGATAAAAGAGTAAAAAAATGAATATAAATAAAAATTTTTTACTATTTTTATTTGAGTTATTATTTAGCTTTATTTTATGTTCATGTTGTGATTATAAAAATTATGAAGGTGGTTGTTTATATACCGATGAATATATTATTGATATAAATAATGGGAAAAAATATACAATTATGAAGGATATCTCAGAAATAATTTTGAAATATAATTGTAGATTTAATATAAAAGATAATAACATAATATATGGTTGCGGTTATTACAATGCTACTTTTGTTGAATATTCTATAAAAGATAAAAAATACTTGAAAAAAATTGTCCTGGGAAATGAAGGAGATGAAATTGTATTTTCGGGTTATAATGAAAATGAACATTTAATTTATTATATTAAAAAAGGTTTATTAATATCATATGATGTAGAAGATAATATTCAAAAAGATATAATGGATTTAAAAAAGTATATAAATAATAATCATGAAAAAATAATAGATTTTTATTTTGATTCCTTAAATCAGAAATTATTTATTAAATTTGAAAGAGAAATTTATGATGAACTTTATGAAAAATATAATAATATAATCATTTTAATAAACCTGTTGACAATGGAGAAGAAAACTATATGTACGAGTCAAGATAATAAACAGATTGGAATGTATTATAATTATTTTTATAATATTTTTTTGTACGCAAATGATGAAGATCTTATAGAAATTAACAATGATAAAATCAGAAAATTAAAAATCAAAGCTAAAACCATGTACAATCCTTCTGAACTAAGTATTGATTATATTGATAAAGATACTATCTTATACAGGATTGCAAAAATATCTTTTAAAAATTTTATTGCTAAAGGATCTGAAGAAATTTCAATAAATGTGTATGATATAAAGAAAAACAAAATTTATAAAATATTTGATAATAATGATTCTTATCAGCCTGAAAAAATATGTTATTTAAGGGATAAAGCTATATTTGAATTATTAATAGGGATACCTTTGTCAGATTACGTGGGGTATCAAAACTCAATCCAGCCTATTCGGGATAGGCTGGATTAAAAAATGAGGTGTTTGACAGGATTGTGTATGCTAAGACACTTATTCCCGGGGAAGTGGATCTGCGGAGTTTAGTTAGGGCGTCCTTTGGTACGGCTGCAGGGGCAGGCCCGATTGAAGTGGAAGGGAAGATACGGACGTATAATGTGGAGGCGGATATCAATGAGGACGGGTGTGTGGACGGTATAGACCATGCGGAGGCCTGCTTTATTAGCGAAGATGAAGTGTATGATATAGAGTCTTTCGAGTATGATAAAAATGGCAACAGGACAAAACTTATACAGAATGGAGATACATACCGGTATACGTATGGTGACAGGAACAGACTGGAGAATATTTACAGGAAGAAGAAGGGTGAAACAGTAGAGGAACTGTATGTGGAGTATGAGTATGATGACTGCGGAAATACGACAAAGCGGACGATATACAAGAATGAAGGGACGGAAGAGATTGTGTTTGAATACGATACGATGAACAGGCTGGTTAAGACCACGGAAGGGACGGATGTTACAGAGTATTACTATGACAATGCAGGAAACAGGTTTATTAAGGAAGGACCGGATGGGACTACGGTGTACTTACGCCATGGACAGATAGCGGTGGCTATGGATATTGAGTTACCAGTGAGTACGACGGAGGAACTTGGGAGAGTGAACCGGTATGTACTTTCGGGGGACTTGTTAGCGGGAAGGATCATGACTAAAACAAAGCCGGACTTGTCAACAGAGACAAAGGTGTCCTATTACCACCTGGATCACCTGAACTCGACGAAGTGTGTAACGGATGAAAGCGGGGTGGTTGAGGTAATGTATGAATACAGGGCTTTTGGTGAGCAGTTAAAGCGGCTGGA